>JACQEP010000008.1 GCA_016200485.1 Gammaproteobacteria bacterium | reverse complement strand
CTACAACCTCTTCGCCAAACTCGACCCCTCGGCCAGCATCGGCACGATAAACAGCATCCTCACCGCCACCTCCAGCAACCCCGCCAACAGCCTCGAATCTGCGCTCGCCGATCTTGGAACGGTTTTTGGCAAGACCTATCCCTCCATTGAAATCCACCGCGACGACTTCTATAAAAATTTCTATGAACTCCAGGCGATCATAGAACTCGAAACAACCGCCCACCCCAACCTCCAACTTATCCCCCTCGTCGGTCTCTCCCGCGACGCCATCCTCGCCAAAGCCAAACAAACCGACGCCGAAGGCCAGGCCTACCGCTATGCGCTGCAAACATTGAATCCTTTTGTCGTGCTCGGCATCGATTATCAAACTTACAACGTCAACGGCGAACTCAATCTCTACGACAGCACTGCCGATACCGGTCTCACCGACACCTATCTTGACGATAGAGCCACGTTTCTGGCGAACAAAATATGGAGTGGCGTTAATGATCGCCATTACGAGAACAGTGGCGACGACTGGGCCGTTTACAATGGAGCGCCCCAGAGCTTTGATGATATCAATGGCGCTCAACTGTACAGATTGTATCTAGCCCCCACGTATCCGTTTACTCCGCCAGCACTGGCGGAGACCTCACGGCTTATTTTTGATCAAGGCACCGGCATAACCAGCAATTCCACGATCACTGGCGGCGATAAATGGGATCATCTCTACGGCGGAGCGGGGAATGACAACATCTCCGGCGGATTGGGCAAAGACTACCTCGAAGGCAACGCCGGCGACGACACGCTTTCCGGCGGCCAGGACAACGACACCCTCCTCGGCGGCACCGGCGCTGACATCCTTTCCGGCGATGAAGGAGCGGACACGCTCAACGGCGGCGTGGGCAATGATGTTCTCAACGGCGGCGCCGATACCGATCATATCTATGGTGGCGCCGGAGACGACACACTCACCGGCGGCGCCGGCAGCGACATCCTCCAAGGCGGTGCCGGTAACGACACCTACGTCTACAACAGCGGCGAAGGCTTCGATGTCATCGCCGACAGCGACGGCAGCGGCAAGATCATCTTCAACAGCACCGTCCTCACCGGCGGCGAAAAAATTGCCGAGAATGTTTATCGCAGTCAGGATGGCGCTTTCACCTACACCCTCATCCAAAAACCCAACAACGACAACTGGCTGCAAATCAGCGGTCCGAATGGATCATCCATCGCCGTAGATAAGTTCAGCAGTGGCAGTTTGGGGTTGAACTTTATCGAATCAACCGAGCCCACGACGGGTGCTGTCGCCACCACCTATGGCAATGCCATCGACGCCCTGTATATCAACGGCAATGCCGCACGCAGAGACCCGAAATATAGCGGCAGCGGCGGAATCGTCGGTTCTGAACCCAGCGTCCCCAGCTACGCCGTCTATTCATCAACCATCAATACCATCTATGTTGGTGAAGGAAACGACAAGGTCAGCGTTAACAGCATCGCGGCTAACCCCGGCATTGCGGTATATCTAGGAAACGGAAATGACTCAGCAGGCTTGGCAACGCGCCAAACCGCCGTTGGCCAAACGGAAGGCGCTTATTTCTACGGTGAGGCCGGAGACGACTACCTGGGTGGATCCACCCTGAATGATCTGCTCGACGGCGGCCTGGGGAACGATTTTATTTTCTCGCTGGATGGAAACGACATCCTGCTTGGGATGGACGGCAGTGATCGCCTCTTCGGGGGCGATGGCAACGACACCTTGATCGGAGGCGAAGGTAATGACAAGTTATATGCAGGTGCCGATGCGGATTTTATTTCGGGCGGTGCGGGTAACGATTATCTCTGGGGTGATACCGAAAATGCCTATCAAATTTATTACTACGACTGGTCGACCGGCATAACATCCATAGGCACCATGCCACCGGTTATGTTGGGCTACCTCTATCCCAACGGCGGCATCGTCGATCGCCCTCTCACCCGCGACGTCGATCAAACCCGGGTGGGCGACGACATTCTCAGCGGCGACGACGGCAACGATATCATTTTCGGTGGTGGCGGGAATGACCAACTGTATGGCGGCCGTGACAACGACACCTTGTATGGTGAAGCGGGCGATGACCAGCTTGACGGTGGTGATGGTGATGACATTCTTTTTGGGGACATTTACAAAGCTCAGTACGAAGCAGACATGTCGCTTGCATATACTGATAATTATGCAGACTCAAGCTATGCCATTACTGCTAAAGGAGTTTATCGGCAGTATCAGGACGCCATTGATGTCGCGGGAAATGACCGCTTAAGCGGCGGTGCCGGCAGTGATCTTTTGTTTGGCGGACGAGGCGACGATGAGCTTGATGGCGGCGAAGGTAATGACGGGCTGCAAGGCGGTTCCGGTAATGACACTTATAACTTCTCTGGCAATTGGGGGGTTGATGTTATTCAGGAAGAGAGTGGTGTCGATATTGTCGATATCAATTCCAATGTCAGTAGCGCTAATTTCTATACGCTCCAGACCGGAAACGATCTCTATCTGCTGGATGGGCAGGGTAATCAGATCATTATTAAAGACTGGTATACCAATCCTTCTGCTCGAGTTGAGCAATTCCGCTTCTCTGATGGAACAGTGTGGAATGCAAATGACCTTCTGCAAGTTGCATCACATCAGTTGGGTGGTTCCGGCAATGATACGTTAATCGGCGGTGACGGTAACGATATTTTGGAAGGCGATGCGCCCAGCCTTGTTGTCAACAAACAGTACGGCAATGACCATCTCGAAGGCGGTCTGGGTAACGATATCTTATACGGTGGCGGTGGTGCTGATACGTTGCTGGGCGGCGACGGCATGGACCAGCTATACGGTGATGATGCCAGTGTGCCAGACAGTGCGGTAGGTGATGACACGCTCGACGGCGGCGCCGGAAATGACGTTCTAGTAGGTGACGGCGGCTCGGATACGCTGTTGGGAGGTGACGGTGATGACACGATGGATGGCGATGCTGTTGGTCTTGCCGCTGCGCTGTATGGAAACGACTATCTCGATGGCGGCGCGGGTAATGACACGTTAATTGGCAGTGGCGGCTCCGATACGCTGATCGGTGGTGCCGGCGATGACGTGTTGGAAGGCGATTCTCTCGGTATCGACATTTCATTACATGGCAACGACCATCTCGATGGTGGTTTGGGCAACGATACTCTGTTCGGCGGCGGTGGTAACGATGTGCTGCTGGGTGGTGAGGGCGACGATCGACTCCTGGGTGAATCAGGCGATGATTCATTAGAGGGAGGCGCAGGTGCTGATAAGTTATGGGGTGGTGATGGTAACGATTCCCTCGATGGTGGTACTGGCGATGATTTATTAAACGGCGGTGATGGCGCGGATACCCTATTAGGTGGTGATGGGAAAGATAATCTTATCGGTGATTTAGGCGACGATATTTTGAGAGGCGGCGCTGGTGTAGATAATCTTTCTGGGGGTGCCGGTAATGACGTGCTCGCTGGGGATGAAGGCGACGATACTCTGTCTGGCGGAATCGGCAATGATACGCTTAGCGGGGGGTTAGGTAATGATGTGCTCCATGGTGATGCCGGTGATGATGCATTGGCTGGCGGCGAAAATGACGATGCGTTATGGGGTGGTGACGGCTCGGATTCGCTCTCTGGCGACGGAGGTAAAGACGGGTTATTCGGTGGGAGTGGCAATGACTTGCTCGATGGTGGCGCTGGCACTGATATCCTCTTTGGCGATGACGGTGATGATCAACTCACCGGCGGCACGGGAGACGATGAGCTTTCTGGCGGCATAGGGAATGATACCTATCTGTTTAATGCTAATTGGGGAATAGATTCGATCAATACTGATGATGGTGGAGATGTTATCCAGTTTGGGAATGATATCAATAAGAGTGATATCACTGCCGCAAAATCTGTAGATGACCTTGTTCTGATCGATGGCAGCGGCAATCAGATTTTTGTCCGGGGTTGGTTCGTAGACCCTCAAAGTTCGATAGGCGAGGTTCGCTTCGCGGATGGTACTGCATGGGATAGAACCATTTTAACGCAGGCCAGCTCGCAACAGATCGGTGGTCCCGGCAACGATACATTGCGCGGTAACGATGGGGGGCAGAATCATCTTTCCGGCGGTGGCGGCAATGATCGATTGATCGGTGGCGATATGGCCGACGTACTGGATGGCGGCGCCGATAACGACATTCTCAACGGCAATGGTGGTGACGACCTGCTATTGGGCGGTAGCGGTAGCGATGTTTATATCGTTGGTAATGTGCCGGGCAATGTTATCGTGCGTGATGATGTCCAAGATGGGTCGCTCAACGTTGTCCGTTTATCGCCTGGCATGGTAGTGGGTGATATGACGGCGTCCCGTTCCGGCGATTCTCTGGTCATGAGTTGGAAAAATACCGCTGGCTCAGCGACAATTGAGAATTATTTCATAAATCCTGATGCCTGGCAGTTTACCTATACGAGCGGCACGGTAATTCCTGTGGCCCGGATTCTGGACCCTCAGCAGAACAGCACTAATTTAATCGATGACGAGCGTGAACGTTACATCGAATCAGCCTATGCAGCACTTGATTATTATTCACGAGAGCTGACGCCTATAAAAGGCCGGGTAGACCTTACGCTTGTGCAGGGGCTTCCTGATAATAGCCTTATGCCGGAGCTGACATCAGGTAGCGAAAAATTGCCGTATGGCATCGATCCGTTGAATTATTTGCTTAAAAGTGTTCCTGGGCGCGGGGTGAATATCCAGTTGATGGACGACGTGTTTCAGAGATTCGAGGAATATGCCACGATCAATAAGGTGGCGGGCTCAGATGGTGCTGATAATATCCTGCCAGCTACCGCAACCGAATACACATTCCGTAAAGAGCGAGCCTATTTTAAAATGGGATCACTCCTGGCGCTCGGAAACACGAATAATACTATTAACCATTCTTTGGCCAGAATTTACGATTCCGGTTATGTGAGACCGGAAAACGTTCCTGCTGGTGAGCTGACAGGAAATGAGGGTGTTTATAACAATATAGCGATGCGCGAAGTCGCGGTATTGTCCTACAACGATAGAATTTCCGTGATCGATGCCGGTGCCGGTGATGATGTTGTGGGCACAGAAGCCATTTATCAGCCGGGTTCGATTTGGGAAGCGGTTGGAAGTACCTCATTTTACGGACCGTTGTGCATTGAGGGGGGAGAGGGTAACGATTGGCTGTTTGGCGGGAGTACTGGCGATTTCTTGTCCGGCGGGCAGGGTAGTGATGTCCTCTTTGGCTATGCAGGTGATGATGTACTCTCTGGGGGCGCAGGATGGAACTATTTGTACGGTTCTGGCGGCTCGGATCGATACGTTGTTGACCTGAGTGAAGCGACTGAAACCCATATCGTTGATAATGGGCTTTTTACGAGCAGTGATATTGGGACCTTGCTTTATGAAGCTATGTCAGGCACGTATGAACAGAACATTCAAACCCTAAAAGGGCCGGAAGCGACACTGACCACGCTGATCCCTGAATTACAGGCCATTTTTACTAATGGTTTGGTGCTTGCGGAAGATACTCTGAAGGTTAACGTCAATCTGGCGGATGTAAAGCTCAGCTGGGTCGCGCCGGACAGTGATGGCCGTTTGGGCATCAAAATCACTTCAAAAAGTAATCCCGATGCCTCTGTCTATGTGGCCCAGCGCGGGGACAATGATTTTCTCGGGTTTGGTATCGAAAATTATCAATTCTCTGATGTTACGTTGACGCGATCAGACCTGCTTAATTATTTAGGGCCAGTTCCAACGACCTGGGTTTTCGAAGGTACCGCTGGGAATGACTATTTCACTGGTTCGCAAGGAACTGACATTTTTGTGGGTAAAGAAGGTGCGGATGATCTAGAGGGTGATGACGGCAATGATGTCTATCTCTTTAACCCAGGTGACGGTGGAGACTTTATTTGGGATCTTTCGACACTAACTGGAAATTCTGGTGGTATTGATACATTGTCATTGGGTATGGGTATCCATCCAGAAGATGTGACTGCCTCGCTTCAGTTTGAAGACTACGGAAATGGTAATACGTGGTCAATGTTGCATCTTCAAATTGGGAGCGCAACGGGCGATAGTGTTGATATCAATTGGCAATATACCTATGACGATGGTACCGGAATCGTCAGTAACGATGCATTTGTTGAACAGCTACAATTTCTAAATATCAACGGCGGCCAAGTTTTTGACCTGCTCGGCATCATCAATGCGAGAAAGAACGAATTAATTGACGCCTACAATCAAGGAACTTCAATTCCGCTGTTCACGGCTGATGTAATCGCCAATTTCGATATCACCTCTACGGTGGGATTGGCTGGCGGCGACTATGCATATAACTATGCTACGACGGGTGATATTTATACGGCACCCGCACAGGGGCAGCCATCAACGAACACAGCGCCTCAAGTCAGTCTTCCAATATCTGATCAATTGGCCAGCGAAGGTGCCGTATTTAGCTTCGCAGTGCCTACGGGGATGTTTACAGATGCTGATGCGGGAGATAGCCTGACGCTAAGCGCAACTCGTGCTGATGGAACGGCATTGCCAGGCTGGTTATCCTTTGATGCGGCGACGCAGACTTTTAGCGGCACGCCAGCCAATGGTGATGTGGGTGTAGTAGGTGTTAAAGTCACCGCGACCGATCTGGCAGGTGCTTCGGTAAGTGATAACTTTGTGGTCACTGTTGCCAACACCAACGACGCGCCGACGGCTGCTGCACTGATCGCAGATCAAGCAGCGACCGAAGACCAGGCGTTCAGCTTCACTGTTCCAGTGAACACATTCGTCGATGTGGACGCTGGTGATAGTCTGATATTCACCGCTACAAATGCCGATGGCAGTGCCTTGCCAAGCTGGTTGAGTTTCAATGCAACAACTCGAACCTTTACGGGTACGCCAGTAAACAGTGATGTTGGCAATATCGACATCAAAGTGATGGCTACCGATCTGGCCGGTGCCACAGTGAGCGATAACTTCATCATCTCCGTGGCCAATGTCAATGATGCACCAATCGTGGCTGCGCCTATCGTTGATCAAGCGGCGAATGAGGGCCAACCGTTCAGCCTTACCCTTCCGGCAGGTACCTTTGCCGACATTGATGCCGGGGACACGTTGACCCTGACGGCCATCCAGGCGGATGGTACTGCGTTACCGAGTTGGATGAGTTTCAATTCCGCGACGCAAACCTTCAGCGGTACCCCTGCCATTCCGGATATGGGTACACTGACGATTCGTGTCATCGCAACGGACACCTCAGGGACCCAGGTGACGGGTGATTTCCTGATCAATGTGGGCACCACGCGCAATGTCGTTACCGGAACGAGCGGCAATGATGTGTTGTCAGGCACCAGTGGGGCTGATCTGATGTATGGCTTTGCGGGTAATGATAGCCTGGATGGCGCAGCTGCGAATGATTCGCTGGTGGGGGACGCAGGGAATGATACTTATCTCTTTGGTCGAGGCTATGACGTCGATACCGTCACCGAAAACGACACCACCGCCGGTAACACGGATGTGGCATCGTTCGGCGCCGGGATTGCGACCGATCAACTCTGGTTCCAGCATACAGGCAACAACCTGGATATCAACATCATCGGCACTTCAGACCACCTGGTGATCAAAGACTGGTATCTGGGCAGTGCCTACCACGTCGAGCAACTCAAAACCGCAGACGGTAAGACATTGCTGGACACCAACGTCGAAAATCTCGTCTCAGCGATGGCCGCGTTTTCGGCACCGTCTGCGGGGCAGTTGACCTTGTCGCCGGATGTTGAGACCGCCTTGGCGCCGGTGTTGGTGGCCAATTGGCAGTGAGCGAAATCAGCCTCGGCGTAAATAACGGGGCGATTCGCGAGTAGTCATGTGATCGATACCCGCCCTCATCCTTGAGGGTGGGTATTTTTTTACCTGAATCTGAGTTGCTGGCAATTAATCCGATGGCCTAGTATTATGATGGGACATATTTCAGGTCAATAATTGATATTATGTTTGTGTAACATATTAATATTTTTATATTAAATAACATATTTTCCCCGGACATTTTTCGAGACATTTTGGGTGACAAAAGATATCGAATCTCAGCTCAGAGTGGATACCGACCGTTTTGTCCCCTTTACCTTCCAGGTCGGGGTGGATCTGGCTGCTGTAGAAACCCTGTTGCTGCGTATCGAAGATGCTCACCAGCGGTTTCGTGGCTCACCGTTGTCCCAGGTCGCCAGCCGGTTAGAGAAAGAGGTAGTCGTCAACAGTATCTTCGGCACCAACTCCATCGAAGGCGGCACCCTGTCGGAGGAAGAGACAGAACAGGCGCTTGACCTTGCGCCAGCCCAGGTGCATGACGTTGAGCAGCGGCGCGCCATCAACCTCAAACATGCCTACGAACTGGCCCAACATGCCGCTGCCACACCCGGCTGGCAGCTGAACATCGATTTCATCCGGCAGGTTCATGCCGCGGTGACCGATCAACTGCCGCACGACTACAACCAGCCTGGTCTGTTGCGCGATAACCCCAAGGCATTGTGACCCAAGTGGGTAATAAAGAGCATGGTGGTAGTTACAAGCCACCTCAGTCTGGTCGGGATGTAGAATCACTGCTCAGTTATCTCATTGAGTGGCAGCAAACGCTGAAATTGCAGGGCGTGCCGGTGCTTATCCGGGCGCCGTTGGTTCACCTCTATTACGAGTTGATTCACCCTTTCTGGGATGGCAATGGTCGCGTCGGCCGGGTGCTGGAGGCGACCTTGCTCCAGGCGGAGGGATTCAAATACGCCCCTTTCGCCCAGGCGCGCTATTACTTCGATAACATTCACCACTACTTCACATTATTCAATACCTGCCGCAAACAGGCGGAAAATAAGGTGGTTTTTCCCAATACGGCGTTTATCGCCTTTTTTCTGCAAGGCATGCTTACCAGTATCCATAATCTGCATGATCGCGTGAATGCACTGGTCAGTCTTCTTCTTTTTGAAAATGATCTCAAACATCGTCACGACGAAAAAGAAATCAATTCTCGGCAATACGCGATTGCCAGCCAGCTCATGGCTGCAGGAAAACCGATGTCCTTGGCTGAGCTGCGTAGCGCGCCTTGGTATCAGGCGCTATACGTTAAACTCACCGATAAAACCAAGCAGCGTGATTTGCGTGAAAAGGGGCTCGTAATTCAGGATGAAAACAACAGGCTCTGGCCTGGCTGTGTGGCGCTCGCATCTGAACACAAATAATTCAACGAATGCTCAACATACCTAAGAAAGAGATAATAAAAAGTAGACTATTCGTCCATTATGCAATCAGATTGCATAATGGACGCAATGAGTTTCTCGAGGATCGCAAGGGTAATTTGTTCTTTTCCATTGTCGAGCGTATTCACGCGATGCCAATAGGAGTGTTATAGCGATGCCTCTCGATTTCACCTACCCCCAAATCATGGGCATCCTCAACGTCACCCCGGATTCATTTTCCGACGGCGGTTGTTATGTCGCGCCTGAAATTGCTGTCGAGCGGGCATTGGCGATGGTTGAGGAAGGCGCGGATATCATCGACATTGGCGGTGAGTCGACGCGCCCCGGTGCGCAACCAGTGACAGTAGTCGATGAGATCGCTCGCGTCGTGCCGGTGATCAAGGCGATTCGCCAGCACAGTAATGTTCCAATCTCGGTCGATACCAGCAAGCCAGCAGTGATGCGGGCGGCCGTGGCGGCGGGGGCGAGCATGATCAACGATGTGCGTGCGCTGCAAGAAGAGGGTGCGCTGGCGGCTGCGGCTGAATTAAATGTGCCGGTGTGTTTGATGCACATGCAGGGCGAGCCGCGGACGATGCAGGCTGATCCTCACTACGATGATGTTGTGGCTGAGGTTTTTCATTTTCTTGAACAACGAATCAACGCTGCGCTGGCTGCAGGCATCGCGCGCCATCATCTGTTGATCGATCCAGGTTTTGGCTTCGGCAAGACTTTAGCGCATAATCTGCTTTTACTTAAGGAATTGAACCGATTTAAGGCGCTGGGTGTGCCGTTGCTGGTGGGGATTTCCCGCAAGGCCATGATCGGGCAGATCTTGGGCAAGCCGGTGGAGCAGCGTTTGTATGGCAGTCTGGCGGCGGCTGTCTTGGCCTTGTCACAGGGAGCTGATATTTTGCGGGTGCATGATGTGGCCGCGACGGTGGATGTGCTGAGGGTGTGGCGGGCGGTGTCAATGGTGTGAGGACAGATTATTTATTATCCCCGCCTTCTTTTAGGAGACGGGGAGACATAAGTGGACGCAGGTGACGAGACAAGTATGAAACAACAAAAACGCAAATATTTCGGCACCGACGGTGTCCGTGGCAAGGTAGGTCAGTTCCCAATTACGCCTGAATTCGTGCTCAAGCTCGGCTGGGCGGCGGGCCGGGTACTGGCGGAAAGCAATGGCCGCAAGAGCAAGGTGCTGATCGGCAAGGACACCCGGATCTCAGGCTATATGTTCGAGTCGGCGTTGGAGGCGGGATTATCTGCTGCTGGGGTCGATAGTCACCTGCTGGGGCCGATGCCGACGCCCGGGATTGCCTATCTGACGCGCACGCTGCGGGCCAAGGCCGGTATTGTGATCAGCGCCTCGCACAATCCTTACTATGACAATGGTATTAAATTTTTCTCGGCCGATGGCACCAAGTTGCCGGATGAGGTTGAGCTGGCCATTGAAGCGGAATTGGAAAAGGAAATGACCACGGTGGCGTCCAACGCCCTCGGCAAGGCCGAGCGCGTGCGTGATGCGGCGGGCCGCTACATCGAATTCTGCAAGAGCACAATTCCAAATCGCATCAGCTTGCGCGGTCTGACGATCGTGGTGGATTGCGCCCATGGCGCGACCTATGACATCGCCCCCCATGTTTTTGAAGAACTGGGGGCCAAGGTGATTACCTTGGGCACCGAGCCCGATGGCTTGAATATCAATGAACATTGCGGTTCGACCAGCCCCGAGGCGCTGCAACATGCCGTGCAGGCGAAACGCGCCAATCTGGGGATTGCCCTCGACGGGGACGGCGACCGGCTGATCATGGTCGATGACCAGGGTGAGATCATCGACGGCGACGAGATTCTTTATATCATCGCCCGGGCGACGGCGGGGTGTCAGGATGTGGTGGGGACCGTGATGAGCAACCTCGGCCTCGAGCATGCCCTTACCGAGCAGGGCATCCGCCTGCATCGGGCGGCAGTAGGGGATCGCTATGTGATGGAAATGTTGAAGCAGGGCGGCTGGAGCCTCGGCGGCGAGTCGTCGGGTCACATTATTTGCTTGGATCAGACCACCACCGGCGACGGCATCATCTCGTCCTTACAGGTGTTGGCGGCGATGATCGACAGTAAGCAGAGTTTGCGCCACCTCAAGGCAGGGATGGTCAAGTACCCGCAGGTGATGATCAATGTCCGTACTGAGCGGCGCTTTGATTTTGCCGCCTCGCCTCAGGTGAAGAAGGCGGAACAGGAAGTCCAGGCCCGGCTGGCCGATCAGGGGCGCATCCTGCTGCGCGCCTCAGGTACCGAGCCACTGATCCGGGTTATGGTCGAGGGGCGGGATGCCATCCAAGTCAAGGATTGTGCAACTTATTTGGCCGATACCGTGCGCGAGGCCTATGCCGCGTCGGAGGGTGCGGTATAAAACTGCTAAGCGAGTGGTATCCCCCGCATGTAGGGGCGATTCATGAATCGCCCCTGCGGTTGAGTTCACCTTTCAAGCGAGGATAATTGCAGGACCTCCCAACACCCCGGAAAATTTGATTTATTACGCCGGGGACTGTAATCTTTGCGTTCTTTTTTCATGGCCCAACACAGGCAGCAGAATGCGTAAACCGTTAGTCGCCGGAAACTGGAAAATGAATGGCAGCCGCCAGGCCGCGCAAGCCCTGATCGAAGGGGTCTTGGCCGGGATGGCGGGGGTTAAAGCGGAAGTCGCGGTTTGTCCGCCCTTTGTTTATCTGGGGCAAGTGAAACAACAGTTGCAGGGTTCGGTGGTAGTCTTGGGGGCACAAAATGTCTCTCACCGCGATAGCGGCGCGTTTACCGGTGAAATTTCGCCCGCCATGCTCAAAGACATGGGATGCGACTACGTCATTATTGGCCATTCCGAGCGTCGCGCCCTTTACGGGGAAGACGATGCCGTTGTGGCCGATAAATTGATCGCCGTCAGCAAGGCGGGATTGAAACCCATCCTCTGTGTGGGCGAGTTGCTGGAAGAACGGCAACAAGGCAAAACCGAGGCGGTTGTTGCCCGCCAGCTGGATGCAGTACTGAATAAAGAAGGTGGTTTGGCTGCGCTGGCCAACGCTGTGATCGCCTATGAACCGGTGTGGGCGATTGGTACCGGGATGACGGCATCGCCGGAGCAGGCGCAGGCGGTGCATGCGTTTATTCGCCAGCGATTGGCGGCGCGTGACAGTGGCTTGGCGCAGAAGATGCGGCTACTCTACGGTGGCAGCGTCAAAGGCGATAATGCTAAGGAGCTGTTTGCACAGCAGGATATCGATGGCGGCCTGATCGGTGGTGCCTCGCTCAAGGCGGATGAGTTTCTGACGATCTGTCGGGCAGCGGTTTAATAGAGGATTGATGTAATGTTTACGGTTTTACAAGTGTTTCTCGTCGTGCTGGCAGTGGCTCTGAGCGTGCTGGTGCTGATCCAGCGCGGTAAGGGGGCTGATATCGGCGCGGCTTTTGGCAGCGGCGCATCGAATACGGTTTTTGGCAGCCAAGGTTCGGCCTCATTTTTAACGCGGGCCACGGCCGTGGTTGCGACCTTGTTTTTTATTACCTGTCTCGGGTTGGCTTATCTGACCGGCAAACGTGTCGAAGTTAATAAGAGCGTGGTGGATATGGGGGCGCCGGTACAGTCTGTGCCCGCTGCTCCAACAGCACCCGCAGACGTTCCAGTACTGCCTGCTAATAAGTAATAGAATATAATTGATTTGTTGGCTGAGCCTTGAGATCGGAAATGGCTCAGCCAATGTTGTTTTATGTAATGCCGATGTGGTGGAATTGGTAGACACGCTATCTTGAGGGGGTAGTGGCGAAAGCCGTGCCGGTTCGAGTCCGGCCATCGGTACCATTTTTGTAATAACTGAAGAAATTGTGACTGTTGTTGGATATACGCTTGTTTTACATGAAGCTAGTTACCTTATGTGTATCTAACCTCTAGAATAACAAGGGTATATTCGGATAAGAACCGGGTTGACACTTCACAAAAAACTAACCTAGACTCGACCTCTTAACACTTTTAAAAAACACCCTTCAGGGGTGTTATAAAAAAATGGGGACACAACGCCCTTTATTTCAAAAATAAGGGCTGATTAGGGACAGTATCCGATCGCATGCTGGATAATTATTTACCAATTCTAGTGTTCGTAGTACTTGGTGTTTTGTTCGGCGTCGGGCCGATCATCGCCGGTTTTATTTTGGCCCCGTACCGGCCGGACAGTGAAAAATTATCACCGTACGAATGCGGCTTCGAAGCATTCGAAGACTCGCGCATGAAGTTTGATGTGCGCTATTACCTCGTCGCCATCCTGTTCATCATTTTCGATTTGGAAATTGCGTTCCTGTTCCCGTGGGCCGTGGTATTGAAAGAAATCGGCATGTTCGGTTTTCTGGCAATGGTTTTGTTCCTGGCGATCCTGGTGATCGGTTTCATTTACGAATGGAAAAAGGGAGCGCTAGAATGGGAATAACTGAATTTGCGAGGATGCGAGCGTCCGCGAATGCTGCTGGCTGCCAACGGATGAGTGTTTTGGAGGCAAGCTATGGGTATTGAAGGCATACTCGAAAAAGGCGTGGTCACCACGACCGCTGACAAGTTGATCAACTGGGCGCGCACCGGTTCGTTGTGGCCGATGACCTTTGGTCTGGCCTGTTGCGCCGTTGAAATGATGCACGCAGGCGCAGCGCGTTATGACCTGGATCGTTTTGGCGTGGTGTTCCGACCCAGCCCGCGCCAGTCTGACGTGATGGTGGTCGCAGGTACCTTGGTCAATAAGATGGCGCCCGCATTGCGTAAGGTCTATGACCAGATGGCCGAACCACGGTGGGTGATTTCCATGGGTTCCTGTGCTAATGGCGGCGGTTATTACCATTATTCCTATTCCGTGGTGCGTGGTTGCGACCGGATCGTGCCGGTGGATATTTATGTGCCTGGTTGTCCACCCACGGCCGAGGCGTTGCTCTACGGCATCATCCAGTTACAGAACAAAATTAAACGCACCAATACCATTGCCCGCTGAGCATAAATTATGTCGATCTCGAACGAGAAATTGGTGGAGCGTTTACAGGGGAAGTTCGGCGACGGGCTGGCTTCCTGCGTCGTCGATGTCAATGAAGTCACGATTGAAGTCGGATGTGAGCGCTTGCATGAAACCTGCCTCATTTTGCGTGATGACGCCGGGCTGCATTTTGAGCAGTTGATCGATCTTTGCGGCGTGGATTACCTCGAATACGAAGACGGCGCCTGGCAGGGGGCGCGTTTTGCCGTTGTTTATCATTTGCTGTCAATCAAACATAACATGCGCCTGCGGTTACGCGTGTTCGTTGCAGATGATGATCCAAGGATAATTTCAGTGGCTGATATCTGGGCGAGCGCCAATTGGTATGAGCGCGAAGCCTTTGACCTATATGGCATCCTGTTTGATGGACACCCGGATTTACGTCGCCTGTTGACCGATTATGGTTTTATCGGTCATCCATTCCGCAAGGATTTCCCGCTGATCGGTCAGGTCGAGATGCGTTATGACCCTGTGCGCAAGCGCGTGGTTTACGAGCCGGTATCCATTGAGTCGCGAGTCAATGTTCCGCGCGTGATTCGTCATGACAATCGTTATGCAAAAGTGGCTAAGAGCAGGTAGGCGGCATGGCTGAGATTCGCAATTACACCATGAATTTCGGGCCACAGCATCCGTCCGCTCACGGCGTGTTGCGTTTGGTGCTCGAGCTGGATGGTGAGGTCATTGAGCGTGCCGATCCGCATATCGGATTGCTGCATCGCGCGACTGAGAAACTGGTTGAAGGTAAACCATATCTCCAGAGTATTGGTTATATGGATCGGCTCGATTATGTGTCGATGATGTGTAACGAGCATGGCTATGTGCTGGCGATTGAGAAGTTGTTGGGTATGGAGCCGCCATTGCGGGCGCAATATATCCGCGTCATGTACGACGAGATTACGCGGATTCTGAATCATTTGCTGTGGCTGGGGGCGCATGCACTGGATATCGGTGCGATGACGGTGTTTCTCTACGCCTTCCGCGAACGTGAGGATCTGCTGGACGCCTATGAAGCGGTTTCCGGTGCACGTATGCATGCGACATATTATCGCCCCGGCGGTGTGGCGCGTGATTTGCCGGATACTATGCCGCACTACAAAACTTCAAAATGGCATAACAGCCGTGAAGTGGACCAGTTGAATCGCAATCGTCAAGGCTCGTTGCTCGATTTCCTGGAAGATTTTACGGTTCGTTTCCCGACCTATATCGATGAATATGAAACCTTGCTGACGGATAATCGCATCTGGAAGCAGCGCACTGTCGGTATCGGCGTGGTCTCGCCGGAGCGTGCGTTGCAGATGGGATTTACGGGGCCGATGTTGCGTGGTTCCGGCATCGAGTGGGATTTGCGCAAGAAGCAGCCCTATGAAATTTACGACAAGCTGGACTTCGATATTCCTGTCGGTGTGAACGGCGATTGCTATGACCGTTATCTGGTGCGCGTTGAGGAGATGCGGCAATCCAATCGCATCGTGCGGCAGTGTATCGATTGGTTGCGCAAAAATCCCGGCCCGGTCAAGGTCGATAATTACAAGGTGACACCGCCACGGCGTGAGAAGATGAAGGGTGATATGGAAGCCCTGATTCATCATTTCAAGTTGTTCACGGAAGGATATTCGTTGCCGCGCGGTGAGGCGTACGCCGCTGTTGAGCATCCCAAAGGTGAATTTGGGATTTATCTGGTATCGGACGGCGCGAACAAGCCGTACCGGATGAAAATCCGCGCGCCGGGCTTTGCACATATAGCGGGGCTGGATGAAATGTCGCGCGGTCACATGATCGCTGACGTGGTGGCGATTATCGGTACCCAGGATATCGTATTTGGAGAGGTTGATCGCTGATGTCGTCGAGCAAGTTGCATTTGATTACTGACGCTTCGCGTGCCGAGATTGATACTTGGATTGCCAAATACCCTGTGGAGCGGAAGCAATCGGCAGTGATGCCCGCATTGCGTATTCTTCAGGATCAAAACGGCGGCTGGCTGACCAACGATCTGATGGATGCTGTGGCCGAGTACCTCGATATGCCTGCGATTGCAGTCTATGAGGTGGCTACGTTCTATTCGATGTACGAACACAAGCCGGTGGGTAAACACAAGATATCCGTTTGCACTAACATTTCCTGTTTGTTGTGTGGTTCCGAGGATCTTGTGCGACATTTGGAAGTAAAGCTTGGTGTCAAATTAGGGCAGACCACCGGTGACGGCAAATTTACCCTCAAGGAAGTTGAGTGCCTGGGGGCATGTTGCGGTGCGCCAATGATGCAGATCGGGCGGCAGTATTTTGAAAATCTGACGCCGGAAAAGATCGATCAAATTCTGGATAGTCTCGAGTAACGGCCATGACCAACGAAGTCTGCTTCCGTAATAATCATATCGACAAGTCATGGACGTTTGACGTCTATCAGAATTCCGGCGGTTATGACGTATGGAAAAAGATTCTGCGCGAGAAAACGCCCGCGGAAGAAATCATCAATCAAGTCAAAATTTCAGCCTTGCGCGGTCGTGGTGGCGCGGGTTTCCCAACGGGTCTGAAGTGGAGCTTCATGCCGCGCAACACCCCGGGTCAGAAATACATCGTCTGTAATTCTGATGAAGGTGAACCGGGTACCTGCAAGGATCGTGATATCTTGCGTTTCAATCCTCACCAATTGGTGGAGGGGATGGCGATTGCCGGGTACACCATTGGTGCCACCAAAGGTTACAACTATATTCGCGGCGAGTTCTGGGAACCGTATGAACGTTTCCAGGCGGCCATTGAAGACGCTCGTGCCGCAGGGCTGCTGGGTAAGAACATTCTGGGCTCGGGAATCGATTTCGATCTTGATGTTCACCTGGGTGCCGGAGCTTATATTTGCGGTGAAGAAACCGCACTGCTGGAGTCGATCGAAGGCAAGAAGGGGCAGCCGCGTTTCAAGCCGCCGTTCCCGGCCAGTTACGGACTTTATGGTCGGCCGACAACGATCAATAACACTGAGACGCTGGCTTCGATTCCAATGATTCTGCGGAATGGCGGTCAATGGTTTCTTGAACTGGGTAAGCCGAACAATGGCGGAACCAAGATTTTCTCTGTTTCCGGCCACGTGAATAAGCCGGGCAACTATGAAGTCTCCATGGGCATGCCGTTTTCGCAGCTGCTGGAAATGGCGGGTGGCGTGCGCACCGGCCATAAATTGAAGGCGGTTATTCCCGGTGGTTCTTCAACACCCGTGGTGCCGGGCGATATGATGATGGATGTGAACATGGATTACGATTCCATCGGCAAGGCGGGTTCGATGCTGGGTGCCGGTTCGGTGATTGTGATGGATGATTCGACCTGCATGGTGAAGGCGCTGGGGCGTCTGTCACATTTTTATTTTGAAGAGTCCTGTGGTCAATGTACGCCGTGCCGCGAAGGTACCGGTTGGCTGGCGCGGATGGTACATCGGATCGAGCATGGCGAAGGGCGGCATGAAGATTTGGATCGGCTGGTGGATGTGTCCAACAAGATCATGGGGCGCACGATTTGTGCCCTGGGCGATGCGGCAGCGATGCCGGTTGCGAGTTTCATCAAACATTATCGCGACGAGTTCCAGTATCACATCGACCATCGCAAGTGCATGGTTTGAAGTGAGCGCTGAGATGAAGAAAATTATTGGCGGAGCCTTTGATGGTTAACATAGAGATCGACGGCAAAAAGATTCAGGCAAACGACGGGGCAATGGTGATTGAAGCCGCCGATGCCGCCGGTATTGCTGTTCCGCGTTTTTGCTATCATAAGAAATTGTCGGTCGCCGCCAACTGTCGCATGTGCTTGGTTGAGGTTGAGAAGGCAGCCAAGCCATTGCCCGCATGCGCCACCCCGGTGACTGAGGGGATGAAGGTCTTCACTCAGTCGCGTAAAGCGATTGAGGCGCAAAAAGGCGTGATGGAATTTTTGCTGATCAATCATCCGCTGGATTGTCCGATTTGCGATCAGGGCGGCGAGTGTGAACTTCAGGATTTGGCAATGGGTTTCGGCAGTGACCATTCCCAATACTCTGAAAAGAAGCGTGTAGTGGCGGACAAAGACATCGGTCCGCTGATTGCGACCGATATGACGCGCTGCATCCACTGTACCCGTTGCGTGCGTTTTGGCGAAGAGATCGCCGGTTTGCGCGAACTGGGTGCCACCGGACGTGGTGAGCATATGCTTATTGGTACCTATATACAGAAATCTGTCGCTTCGGAACTTTCGGGTAACGTCATCGATTTGTGTCCGGTCGGGGCACTGACCTCCAAGCCGTTCCGTTTTCACGCCCGTTCGTGGGAAATGGACAAGCGTCCTTCGGTGGCGGCGCATGATTGTGTCGGTTCCAATATTCATGTCGAAACCTTGCGCGGAGAAGTGCGTCGTGTCACGCCCAAAGAAAATGAAGAAATTAATGAAACCTGGATCTCCGATCGTGACCGTTTCAGCTATGAAGGTGTCAATAGCGCTGATCGCTTGACAGTGCCAATGATCAAGCGCGAATCGGGCTGGCAGGAAACGGATTGGGAAACGGCGCTGAATGTCGCAGTGAGTGGGCTGAAGAATGTCGTCTCGCAACGCGGCGCAGCGCAGCTTGGGGCGCTTGTTTCGCCAAGCGCGACTATCGAAGAAATGTATTTGCTGCAAAAGCTGATGCGTGGCATCGGAAGCTCCAATGTGGATCACCGTAACCGTCAGCTTGATTTCAGTGATCAGGATCTGATGCCGAGTGTTCCGACGCTGGGAACTGCAATCCAGCATCTTGAAAAGGCGGATGCTGCGTTATTGATTGGTTCGAATGTGCGCATGGAGCAGCCGCTGATTGGTCATCGTCTACGTAAGGCAGCAGTGCATGGCGGTCGCATCATGTTCATCAATCCTGTCGATTACGATTTCCGCTTTGATGTGCATCAAAAGATTATCGCTGATCCTGTTGCCATGGAGCGTGCATTGGCGGGTATTGCCAAGGCGCTATTGGATGGTCATTCCGGGAATGCACCGCAGGGATTGTCTAAGTTGCTGGCAAGCGTTGTCGCCAATAAGGCAGAGCGCAAGATTGCAGATACATTGAAAGCGGCCTCGAATGGCTCGGTGCTGATCGGTAATTTTGCCCTCAATCATCCGGCGGGTGCTGCATTGCGGGCGTTGGGATTGGCGATTGCACAGCTGAGTGGCGCCAAGTTTGGCTATTTGACCGACGGTGCCAATGCCGCAGGCGCATGGATTGCCGGTGCGGTGCCGCATCGCGCCGCCGCAGGCAAGGGCGGCAGCTTTGGCCTTAATGCGCACGATATGCTACAGGAAAAGCTGCAAGGATATGTTGTGTGCGGTTTAGAGCCGGAATACGACTGCGCCAATCCAGCAATGGCGATGACCGCGCTCAAAAATGCGGAAATTGTAGTGGCGCTGACGGCTTACAAGAGCGGTGCGATGCTCGAATATGCGGATGTACTGCTGCCGATCGCTCCGTTTGCTGAAACCTCCGGTACGTATGTCAACGTGGAAGGCCGTTGGCAGAGTTTCGGTGCGGCAGTCGCTGCCAAAGGTGAAGCTCGTCCTGGCTGGAAAGTGCTGCGAGTGTTGGGCAATTTGTTTAGCCTCGGTGGTTTTGACTATGTGTCATCGGAAGATGTGCGTGATGAACTCAAGCGCGCCAGCGACGCTGAGATTGAACGTGCCAGTGGCACGATGAGCAAACAAGAACATGGTTGGCGTTGTCCGGAAAAGTTACATAGCGCGCCGCCTGGCATGGTGCGTATTGCCGATGTGCCGATTTATGCGCTCGACGCAACGGTGCGTCGTGCGGTCTCGCTACAAAAGAGTCCGTTGGCTGAAACGGCGTTAGTACGTATTAATGACGCTGACACGAAGAAACTAGGTTTGGCTGATGGTGATTTGGTGTCGGTCAAACAGGAAGGCGCCGAGAGTATATTGACCTTGGTGGTGGACAACCGTGTGGCGTCGGGTTGTGCCTGGATATCCGCCGCGCTGGCCGGAACCATTGGCTTGGGTGCTAATGGCATGGCTGTGGAATTAAAACGGGCCTGAGGACGGAGACAATAGCGGGTATGTTGGATACAGCACTCACACTCTGGAGCAGTTTGCCCGTATTGCTGCAGATTATTATCAAGATCGTCGTCATTGTGGTGCCGATCATGCTTAGCGTTGCCTATTTGACGCTGGCTGAACGCAAGGTGATTGGTTACATCCAGGTGCGTATCGGCCCGAACCGGGTAGGCCCGCGTGGCTTGTTGCAACCCATTGCCGACGGTATCAAGCTGGCATTCAAGGAGGTGGTGATTCCGACCAATGCCAATAAATTCCTGTTTCTCTTTGCACCGATCCTGACGTTGGCACCGGCATTGGCAGCGTGGGCGGTGATACCGTTTGATAAGCAACTGGTATTGGCGAATATCGATGCTGGTCTACTTTATATTCTGGCCATGACTTCAATGGGGGTTTACGGCATTATCATCGCTGGCTGGGCCTCCAATTCGAAGTATGCCTTCCTCGGGGCGTTACGTTCATCGGCACAGGTGGTATCTTATGAAATCGCCATGGGTTTTGCCTTGGTCGGTGTGTTGATGGCGGCGGGTAGTTTGAATTTGCGTGAGATTGTGTTGGCCCAGCAAGGCAGCTTCCTGCACTGGTACTGGTTGCCGCTGTTTCCGCTGTTTCTGGTCTATTTTATTTCTGGACTTGCTGAAACCAACCGTGCACCCTTCGATGTGGCGGAAGGTGAATCTGAAATTGTTGCCGGTTTCCATGTTGAGTATTCCGGGATGACCTTCGCCGTCTTCTTCCTGGCGGAATACGCCAACATGATTCTGGTGTCGGCGTTGTGCGCGACTATGTTTGCAGGCGGCTGGCTTTCGCCGTTCCAGGGAGTTCCGGGCCTTGAAGCACTCTTTGCATGGGTACCAGGCATCGTATGGTTGCTGGCCAAGATTTCGTTTTTCCTGTTTTTCTTCTTGTGGTTCCGGGCGACATTCCCGCGTTATCGGTATGACCAGATTATGCGTCTCGGATGGAAAGTGTTTATTCCAGTCACCATCGTCTGGCTGTTGGTGGTTGGTCTGGCGATCATGGGCCATATCGGCCCCTGGTTCGATTAGGCCCTGGGAGGTGCTGCGATGAAAACAATGCAACACTATGTTAAGAGTTTCATACTCTGGGAATTGTTGATTGGTCTCAAGTTGACGGGGAAGTATTTCTTCGCCAAAAAGATCACGGTGCAATACCCGGAAGAGAAGACGCCAATGTCGCCGCGTTTCCGTGGCTTGCATGCGTTGCGGCGTTACCCGAATGGTGAAGAACGTTGTATCGCCTGTAAGCTATGTGAAGCGGTGTGCCCGGCACTGGCGATTACGATTGAGTCGGATCAGCGTGAGGACGGCAGCCGCCGCACCACGCTTTATGACATTGATCTGTTCAAGTGTATCTATTGCGGCTTATGCGAAGAGGCCTGTCCGGTTGATGCGATTGTTGAGACCCGTGAGTTCGAGTATCACTTCGAACGACGCGGTGAGCAGATCATGACCAAGGAAAAACTCCTGGCGGTGGGCGATCGTCTGGAAAAACAGATTGCGGCTGACCGGGCGGTGGATTCGCAATACCGATGACAGCGATGGGACACCTCTATAAATTCGCTGAAGCCGCGCTGGCGGTGTTGCAAACGGGCTCAAAATGCTCATGTACTACATGTACACTGCGCTTTTTCGCCCGTTTGCGCCTTGCCATCATCGGCTTGATCGAATTTATAGAGGTGTCCTTTAGTTTTAATTTAAAAGAGAATAACGACAGGACATGGACACCGTAATTTTTTACTTCTTTGCCGCGATCTTGATCGCTTCTGCGTTGGCGGTGATTACCGTGCGCAATCCTGTGCATGCCGTTCTGTTTCTGGTGCTGACTTTTTTCACCAGTGCCGCGATCTGGTTGATGCTGGAGGCCGAGTTTCTTGCGATCACGCTGGTGCTGGTCTACGTCGGCGCGGTCATGGTCTTGTTCCTGTTTGTGGTGATGATGCTGGATATCAATATCGCTATTCTACGTGAAGGTTTTATTCGTTACCTGCCGGTGGGTATCGCGGTAGCGGTGATTATGGTGATTGAGCTGAGCATGGTGGTCGGCGCCAAGAACTTCGGCCTCGACAAAGTGGCCGCACCGGTGCGTCATGCGGCGGATTACAGTAATACCAAGGAACTGGGACGAGTGCTGTATACCGACTATGTCTATTCCTTTGAGCTGGCTGCTGTCATCCTGGTGGTGGCGATTATTGCAGCGATTGCGTTGACCCTGCGGCGTCGGCCGGATAGTAAGCATCAGGACCCAGGTGCGCAGGTTGCAGTGAAGCGCGAGGATCGCGTCCGTATAGTGAAGATGGCGGCTGAAAAAAAAGAAGCCAAATAAGGGATCCAGGTTCGTAGATTACGAACCAATGAGGGGATTATGATTGCGTTATCACACTTTCTGCTGCTGGGTGCAATCCTGTTTTGCATCAGTGTGGCGGGTATATTTATCAACCGCAAGAATGTCATCGTGCTGTTGATTGCCATTGAGTTGATGTTGCTGGCAGTGAATCTGAATTTTGTCGCCTTCTCCTATTATTTGGGGGATATTGCCGGCCAGGTATTCGTGTTCTTCATCCTGACGGTGGCAGCCGCTGAAGCGGCAATTGGTCTTGCGATACTGGTCGTGTGGTTCCGTAACCGCCGCAGTATCAATGTTGAACATCTGGACAGCCTGAAGGGATAAGCGGGAGCGCCATGGAGAGTCTTTATCTTTGGATTGTACTGGCGCCGCTCATCGGATCGGTGATTGCCGGTTTCTTTGGGAAAACAATCGGGCGTAGCGGGGCGCATTGGGTCACGATCATTGGCGTGGTCGTGGCCTTTGCTTTGTCAGCGATAGTCTTTAATAACATCGTTCTCAATGATGGCGCTGCCTATAACGCGACTGTTTATACCTGGGGTGTGAGTGATGGCATCCGCTTCGAGGTCGGTTTCATGATCGATGAACTGACGGCCTCGATGATGATGATTGTGACTTTTGTCTCGTTGATGGTGCATATCTACACCGTTGGTTATATGCACGATGATCCTGGCTATCAGCGCTTTTTCAGTTATATCTCCCTGTTTACCTTCTCCATGTTGATGTTGGTGATGGCCAACAATTTCATGCAGCTGTTCTTCGGTTGGGAGGCGGTAGGCCTGGTGTCCTATTTGCTGATCGGTTTCTGGTTCAAAAAGGAATCCGCCATCTACGCCAACCTCAAGGCGTTTCTCGTCAACCGTGTCGGTGACTTTGGCTTCCTGCTCGGCATCGCGGCCGTGTTGATGTATTTCAACAGCCTTGATTATGCAGATGTGTTTAACGCCGCACCGCTGATGAAAGATCTGACCATTCAGATCATTCCTGGGATCGATTGGTCGTTGATGACAGTGATTTGTATCCTGCTATTTATCGGCGCGATGGGTAAATCGGCACAAGTGCCGTTACATGTGTGGCTGCCGGATTCGATGGAAGGCCCGACCCCGATCTCGGCCCTGATCCACGCCGCGACCATGGTCACCGCCGGTATCTTCATGGTGGCTCGTATGTCACCTCTCTATGAATTGTCTGAAACTGCGTTGACTGTGGTACTGGTGATTGGTGCCATCACGGCGCTGTTCATGGGCTTCCTCGGGTTGGTGCAGAACGACATCAAGCGCGTGGTGGCGTATTCCACCTTGTCACAGCTGGGTTATATGACCGTGGCGCTCGGCGCCTCAGCTTACGCTGCCGGTATTTTCCATCTGATGACCCACGCCTTTTTCAAGGCGCTGTTGTTCCTGGCGGCAGGTTCGGTCATCGTCGCCATGCACCATGAACAGGATATTCGCAAGATGGGTGGCCTGAAAAAATACATGCCAATCACCTACTGGTGCATGTTGGTCGGTTCGCTGGCATTGATTGGATTCCCCGGTATGTCCGGTTTCTTCTCCAAGGATGCCATCATCGAAGCTGTGGCCGAGTCTCATGTCGCAGGTTCGACCTTTGCCTACCTGTGTGTGTTGATTGGCGTATTCGTGACGGCGCTTTATAGCTTCCGCATGTTCTTCCTCGTGTTCCATGGCAAGGAGCGCATGGATCACCATACCCGGGAACACCTGCATGAATCACCGGCCGTGATCACCGTACCGCTGGTATTGCTGGCGATCCCGTCAGTGATCATCGGTGCCATTGCAGTCGGTCCATGGCTGTTCGGTGATTATTTTGGCAAGGCGATATATGTCAGTGAACATCACGACGTGCTGGGTCATCTGGGTGAGCATTACACCGGAGCGCTTGGCTTCGTGCTGCATGGCATTATGGGGCTGCCGTTCTGGTTGGCTGCCGCCGGTGTCGGCACGGCGTATTATCTGTATATGCAGCGGCCTGAATTGCCGGCGCAGATCAAAGACAAGTTCCAGGGTGTATATAACGTGCTAACAAAAGCGTATGGTTTTGATGCCTTCAATGAAATGTTCTTCGCCAGTGGCAGCCGCAAGGCTGGACGCATGTTCTGGCAATTTGGCGACGTCAAGGCGATAGACGGCATCATGGTCAATGGCACGGCCAATGGCGTGGGTTGGTTGTCGGGCGTCATCCGGCAATGGCAAACGGGTTACCTCTACCATTACGCATTCTGGATGATTATCGGATTGCTGGTGATGCTAGGTTGGCTCCTGGTTTTAGTATAAGAATTCAGGAATAAGTTTAAAAAAGGGCTCGGGTGAATGTCGGATTTTCCGCTTCTTAGTTTGGTGGTTTGGTTGCCGGTACTCGGCGGCTTGCTTGTATTGGCCGTGGGCGCCAGCGGCAATAACTGTGCCGTGCGCTGGACCGCACTGACGGCGGCAATCGTCGGCTTTCTGGTGTCATTGCCGCTCTATACCGAGTTTAATGTCACCACCGCCGACATGCAGTTTGTCGAAAAAGCCTCCTGGATCCCGGCATTCAATATCAATTATTTCCTCGGCGTGGATGGCATCTCCATGCCGCTTATTCTGCTGACCACGTTCACCACGATTCTGGTGGTGATCGCCGCCTGGGAAGTCATCGACTATAAAGTTGCCCAATACATGGCCTCATTCCTGATCATGGAAGGGATGATGAATGGCGTTTTCGCAGCGCTGGATGCCATCTTGTTCTACGTATTCTGGGAAGGGATGCTGATCCCCATGTTTTTGGTGATCGGTATCTGGGGTGGCGCGCGGCGTGTTTACGCGACCCTGAAATTTTTCCTTTATACGTTTTTTGGTTCGGTATTCCTGCTGATTGCGCTGGTCTATCTTTATTTCCAGGCCAACAGCTTCAGCATTCTCGATTTCCACGCCGTGCCGGTCAGCATGACCGCCCAGATACTGATCTTCCTTGCCTTCCTGATCGCGTTTGCAGTCAAGGTGCCGATGTGGCCAGTGCATACCTGGTTGCCGGACGCTCACGTCGAGGCGCCTACCGGCGGTTCCGTGATCCTGGCGGCGATCATGCTCAAGCTGGGCGCCTACGGCTTTGTCCGCTTCATGTTGCCGATTGCGCCGGATGCCAGTGCGGAGCTGGATTGGATGATCATCGCCATGTCACTGATTGCGGTGGTCTATATCGCGTTGGTGGCTCTGGCGCAGGAAGACATGAAGAAGCTGATCGCCTATTCTTCAATTTCGCATATGGGATTTGTCACGCTGGGTTTCTTCGTGGTGTTCGATATTTTCCGGCAGACAGGTGCAGTTGCAGGGGCGGCGATGGGTGTTGAAGGCGCCCTGGTGCAAATGATCTCACACGGTTTTGTCTCCGGCGCGATGTTCCTCTGTGTGGGCGTCATGTATGACCGGATGCATAGCCGTAACATCAGTGATTACGGCGGTGTTGTGAATACCATGCCCAAGTTTACCGCCTTAATGGTCTTCTTCGCCATGGCCAATGCGGGATTGCCGGGAACTTCTGGCTTCGTCGGCGAATTCATGGTGGTGCTGAGCGCCTTTAAAGCGAATTTCTGGTACGCATTCCTGGCCGCGACGACATTGATCCTCGGCGCCGCCTATACCTTGTGGATGGTGAAGCGGGTGGTGTTTGGCGAGATCAAGAACAAACATGTCGCTGAACTCAAAGATATCAATGCCCGTGAAGGGCTGGTGTTGGGTAGTCTGGCGGTATTGGTGTTATTGCTGGGGGTCTGGCCGGCGCCATTGCTGGATGTAATGCATAGTTCGGTAGAGCATTTATTGCAGCAGGCAGTGACATCGAAGCTGATGTAATTAAATGATCGTTAAAGTCTTTGGAAGCGAACGGTGAGCATGAATTTTGTAATGCCAAATTTTATCCCAGCACTGCCTGAAATTTTTGTTTTGGGCATGGCCTGCGCGATCCTGATTATTGATCTTTATCTCAAAGACAGTGATCGCGTCGTGACCTTTTTTATGTCACTGGCGACACTGGCTGGGGCAGCGATGCTGACCATCAGCCTGTCAGAAAGTGAACGTGTGCTGACCTTCAATGACAGTTTCGTGATTGATCAGATGGGTAATGTACTTAAGCTCTTTATCTATCTGGTTACGGCAGTGGTATTTCTCTATTCGCGGCGTTATCTCAAACAGCGCAGTCTGTATCGCGGTGAGTTTTTCGTACTGGGGCTGTTTGCTGTACTCGGGATGATGGTCATGGTCTCCGCCCATAGCCTATTGACCGTATATCTGGGGCTGGAGCTGTTGTCGCTCTCGCTTTACGCCCTGGTCGCGTTTCAACGGGATTCGTTGAATGCCACTGAAGCCGCGATGAAGTATTTTGTCCTCGGCGCGCTAGCCTCCGGGATGTTGTTGTATGGCATGTCCATGATCTACGGCATGGTCGGCAGCCTGGATCTGGCCGTCATCGGCGGCTATGTGGCCTCCAATAGCGATAATATTGTGTTGATGTTTGGTTTGGTGTTTGTGGTGGTGGGCTTGGCCTTCAAGTTGGGCGCTGTGCCGTTCCACATGTGGATACCGGATGTTTATCACGGTGCGCCAACGGCGGTCACGTTGTTCATCGGCACCGCGCCCAAGATCGCTGCATTTGCCATGATCATGCGGCTCCTGGTAGAAGGATTGGGCGATTTGCATCATCAATGGCAAGACTTGCTGATTGTGTTGTCGATTTTGTCGATTGCCATTGGTAACGTCATTGCCATCGCGCAAACCAATCTCAAACGCATGTTGGCGTATTCGACGATTGCCCATGTCGGTTTTCTCCTGCTGGGTATCCTCTCCGGCACCGAAAATGGCTACTCCGCGTCCATGTTCTATGTGATTGTTTATGCGCTGATGGGGCTGGGTGGTTTCGGCATGATCATCGCGCTCAGCCGTGCCGGTTTCGAGGCGGATAAGATTGAAGACTTCAAAGGCCTGAACGAACGAAGTCCATGGCTGGCGGCCATGATGTTGATCCTGATGTTCTCAATGGCAGGGGTACCACCGACCGTGGGTTTCTATGCCAAGCTGTCAGTGATTCAATCCGTCGTTCAAATCGATCTGGTCTGGCTTGCCGTTTACGCAGTCGTCTTCTCCGTGGTGGGTGCGTTTTATTACCTGCGTGTCATCAAGGTCATGTATTTTGACAAACCTGAAGAGGCTGGTCGCATCGAAACGGGTACGGACATGCGAGTTGTGTTGTCGGTAAACTGTTTGGCGATGTTGGTGTTGGGCATCTTCCCGGCAGCATTGATGCGCTACTGTTTAACGGTATTCTAGTTGGAATTGGATTCCGTGTTCATCCCCGAGTTAAGCGGGATGGTTGTAACAAAGGTTCCGCCGTGTCGGCGGGCGGGTATCCTGGCTGGATGTTGGTGATGGCAATATGCGTATTCTGCTGAGCAATGATGATGGTTATCTTGCTCCGGGTATCCAGTGTCTGGCGGAGTCCCTTCGTCAAATCGCTGATGTTACCCTGGTCGCGCCGGAGCGGAATCGTAGCGGCGCGAGCAATTCCCTGACCCTTGATCAACCGCTGCGTGCCCATTATGTGTCTAACAACGTGATCTATGTCGACGGCACCCCCACCGATTGTGTGCATCTTGCAATTACCGGCCTGCTCGATAAAGAACCAGACATGGTAGTCGCCGGCATTAATGCCGGGGCCAACATGGGGGATGATGTTTTATATTCGGGTACCGTCGCGGCGGCAACGGAAGGCCGCTTTCTGGGGTTTCCTGCGATAGCGGTATCGTTGGTGGGCGCCGATCCAAAACACTATGCCACGGCGGCGAAAGCCGCTATGCAACTGATCGATCGGTTGTTACGTGATCCGTTACCTGCGGATACCATTCTTAACGTCAATGTACCGGATATTCCTTGGGAGAAAATCGAAGGCTTTGAGGCGACCCGGCTTGGGCATCGTCATAAATCCGAGCCCGTCATCAAGGCGCATGATCCCCGTGGACGGGATATTTACTGGGTGGGACCTGCGGGTTCTGAGGCCGATGCCGGGCCGGGCACGGATTTTCATGCCGTTCGGCGCAACCGAATATCAGTAACCCCCATTCAAATCGATCTGACGCGTTATACTGCGCTCGAACAAGTGGCAACGTGGTTATCAGGAATGTAAGTTTCATGAATGGTCCTCGGCATCGCGGTATTGGTATGACTTCGCAGCGCACCCGCGAGCGCCTGATCTCGCGCCTGCAGGAACAGGGGATACGCAATCCCAAGGTGTTGGATGTATTCCGCAATACACCGCGGCACATTTTTGTCGATGAAGCATTGGCCAGTCGATCCTATGATGACACCGCATTGCCCATTGGCTTTGGTCAGACGATCTCGCAACCGTATATCGTGGCGCGGATGACTGAAATTGTCATTGAAACCGGCCCCTGCAAGAAGGTGCTGGAAATTGGTACCGGTTCCGGTTATCAGGCGGCAATTTTGGCGCAAGTGGCCGAGCAGGTTTTTAGCGTTGAACGGATAGGTGAATTGTCGCAGCGTGCCCGGCAACGATTTCGTGAATTGAAACTCCACAATCTCAGGCTCAAACACGTCGATGGCCAAATGGGGTGGCAGGAATATGCGCCCTATGATGTCATTGTCATGACCGCAGCACCGCTGGAAATTCCCGCTGCACTGCTTGAGCAGTTGGCCATCGGTGGGCGTTTGATCGCCCCTGTGGGGCAGAGTGGTAAACAAGAGTTGGTGCTGATCACCCGTACCGAAGAGGGATTTCACAGGATGCCGATCGAAGAAGTCGAGTTCGTGCCCCTGTTATCTGGAAATCGCTGATGCGGTTTTTTTCCTTGCTCTATGATAAAGCGCTGAACTGGTCGAGACATCGGCATGCCCCGTGGTTTTTGGGCGCGATAAGTTTTGCGGAATCTTCTTTTTTCCCAATTCCACCCGACGTGATGTTGGCACCGATGTCATTGGCGGCGCCCCGGCGAGCCTGGTTTTTTGCCCTATTAACGACCCTGACCTCAGTAGCGGGTGGGGCGTTTGGCTACCTGATTGGCATGCTGGCATTCGAAGCTGTGGAACCCATTTTGCATCAGGTGGGTTACTGGGATGGATTTCTTAAAGTGAAACAATGGTTTATTGAGGAAGGAATTTGGGTGATTTTTATTGCCGCATTCTCGCCAATTCCCTATAAACTATTTACCATCGGCGCTGGTGTGATGAGCATGGCGTTTGTTCCATTTGTACTCACTTCTTTAGTTGGCCGTGGCGCGCGTTTTTTTATGGTGGCCGGACTGATGAAGTGGGGTGGTGAGCGCATGGAGCGAATGTTGCGTCACTACGTTGATCTTATCGGTTGGCTGTTGGTGGTATTGGTGGTTGTGTTGTATCTGTTCAGTAAGTTTTCTTAAAGGTATTGGCTATTGCGGTTTAATGCGAAGCAACGGATTCAAGAGCACACTTGGGTCTGGTTAAAGACAGTGGTATTTCTCATCGCAACATCGAGTCTGCCTGGTTGTGGCAGTCATTTTTATCACCAGGTGCGTGACGGTGATACGCTGTATTCAATTAGCTGGAGCTACGATCGTGACTATCACGATGTCGCCCGGTGGAATGATATAGAGCCTCCTTACACTGTGCATTATGGTGACTGGTTGCGAGTGGTGCCGCCAGTCGATGGCGAGGAGGGGGCAGTTCAACCCAAAAAACATAGCCCCGGCAAAGCACCGGTGCGATCCTCACAGCCGACAACAGTTGCAAAAACACCTGCTCATCCCGATTCGCGTCAAGCCATTGCACCAGTGGATGCAGCGCCCATCGTTCGTGATGAAGTTGAATGGCAATGGCCCGCACAAGGCGATGTGGTGCATCGTTATGATGCCAGGTCGCAAGGCAAGAAGGGAATTGCTATCAGTGGTATGAGCGGCGATGCCGTTAAGGCAGCAGCGAGTGGCAAAGTGGTTTATAGTGGCGATGGATTGCGCGGTTATGGCAAGTTGCTGATCATCAAGCACAATGACAAATATCTCAGCGCCTATGCTCATAATCGCGAATTATTGGTCAAAGAAGGTGAGCAAGTTAGTCGTGGTCAGGGCATTGCCCGCATGGGGAGTACCGAGGCGGATCGGGTAAAATTGCACTTTGAGATACGGGCCGATGGTAAACCCGTTGATCCGCTCCGCTATCTCCCAAAAGGTGGATCATAACTACCTGTTTAATATTGTTTTTGCACTTCGACATTATGCTTGTTGGAAACTGTTTTTTGCGGTTAGACTGTCAAGTATCGCTCAACGCATCATAATTGGGGGGGTGTTGGGGTGGTGGAGAAAAACCGTTCGGTGGAGCAACCGCAGTCGGATGAACTGACTGACGACACCGAGGCAAATAAACTCTGGACAGAACCAGAGGAGCTACTCAAGGATGAGGTGGGAATTCCCGCAGATGCTGAGACCGCTTCCAGTTGGAAGGCGGTTGAAGTCGTGGTCGATGCGACGCGTATTTACCTCAGTGAGATTGGCTTTTCGCCATTATTGTCCGCCGAAGAAGAAGTTTATTACGCCCGGCGTGCGCTTAAAGGGGATGATGATGCGCGACGGCGCATGATCGAAAGTAATCTGCGCCTTGTTGTCAAAATTGCCCGTTATTACATGAATCGTGGACTCGCCTTTCTGGATTTGATCGAAGAAGGCAATCTTGGGTTGATTCATGCGGTGGAAAAATTCGATCCTGAACGCGGGTTTCGATTTTCCACCTACGCCACCTGGTGGATACGTCAGACCATCGAGCGAGCGATAATGAATCAAACTCGCACTATTCGTCTCCCGGTCCACGTCGTCAAGCAAATCAATAGCTATCAAAAAATTGCCCGCAAGCTTGCCCAAGAGCTCGATCACGATCCCAGTCCCGAAGAAGTCGCCGCCAGGCTCGAATTACCCCTGGCTGAGGTGCAAATGATTTTAGGTTTGCAGGAACAGCTATCAATGGTTGAATCGGCGAGTCTTGATAAGGATCGCTTGTTGCAGGAAACGATCGCCGACGAAAATCAAATCGATCCCGCCGCGCAACTGCAGGAGGAAGAAATCCAGGCCAGTATCGCCGCCTGGTTGTCGCAGTTAAATGAAAAACAGCGCCAAGTCGTTGAGCAGCGTTTTGGACTCAATGGCGATGAGATCGCCACCCTTGAGGAAGTCGGCGAACGCATCGGTGTAACGCGTGAGCGTGTTCGCCAAATACAGGTTGAGGCGTTGCGTAAACTGCGGCGTATACTTGAAAAACAGGGCATTTCTGGCGATCAGTTGTTGGGATAAAGTTGAAAGCAGGGTGGGTTAACCGCGTTGCGGCGCAATCCACCCACTTGTCGCCACAAGCGACACATGAATGAACCCACATCGTTGTCATGTCGCAGATTGAGAGCAGCTACCAAAGTTCAAAACCAATGCCATAAGACGAGCTCTTCATGAAATATGAAGCAATGTTGATCCCATAGCCGTCAAAATAATATAGGTATAACGGAACATCAAAAATCCTGAACGTAGCCTCTAATCTGCGGGTCGAGTTATGGCCTGGATCATGATACCCCGTTCGATAAATGGCGCTGAGTTTTATTTCGTCGAAGTACCAATGTTTACGTTTAAGCGTCTGGCCGACGATTAATCTCAGGCCGTCATATTCATCGATTGGCAACGCTACTCCGACAGGGACTTCCCATGGCCATTTTTCCTCTCTGTCAAGTTTGAACATCTGTTTGTTTAAGTAGAGGTGCCCCTGCAAGTAGACGTACCAACTCTCCTCGGGTGTAACGCTCAACTCCAGATGCAAATAGTCCCAGCCGCGGCTGACATAATCCTGGACATTAGTGGTGTTTAAAAAGTCAGCTTGATTATCGATCGTCTGACCATTTGATTCATGAAAGTAGCCAAACTTTGCCTTGCGTAATGTGTTGTGCCCCAAAAAACGGTATTCGTACATCAGCCCAGGATTTTGCCGCCGTGAGATGATGGGGGAGGAGTAGCGTGATGCCAGGTAAAAATCATACAGGCCATTGTAATTGAAATTAAGTGCGGAATTTTTTCCCAAGAGATATCGAATTGGTCGTTGCAGAAGAGGATATTTGATCGAAAGATAAAACTCACCATGATAGTCATCATCTCCTTTATCGCGGGCAAACACGAAATAGGAGGGTTCGTTGCCGCTAAGATAGTGACTAATGGTATCGACTTTATTTTCCTGATTGGCATCGTCGGCATCCGCCTGCACGCCAACGAGTAACAGCAAACCACAACCCAAAACGATATGTAAGCTAAATCCCCTCATCCCTGCCCTCGCTTGTTACGATCTCATTCATGTGAATGCAAATGTGGAAGCCTTGATATTTATTTAGCAGCTGCTGCGGTGAATTACCAATTAATCACTGAGTCGGGAAAAGTCCTCAAGGAACTGAAGTGGCATTGCAGTGAATCGCAGGCATGATTGCCGACCGTCTTTATTGAGTTGCGGTCGCCAAGCGTTGTGCCGGACGGATTATTGTTGGAGGTTGTTAACGGTGGAGACTGATGTAATGCCTGGCGCAGGCAAGGAATAGTGATGATTGGGAAGTACGGTGCATACCCAAAAATAAATCTACCGAATCATCATCAATCCTGCCACCACCTTTCTGCCTTCCAGGCTGAGCACGTTGTAGGTGCGGCAGGCGGCGGCGGTGTCCATCACTTCAAAGCCGATATGTTGTTCCATCAATGGGGTGAGGAGGGCGCGGTCGGGCCAGGTGAGGCGGGTACCGGTACCGATGAGGACGACCTCGGGATCATAGGCGGCGAGTTGGGCGATGTGGTCACGGCTGAGGGTGCTGATGTCTTGTGGGGGCCAATCACGGATCACGGTTTCGGCAGTGATGATAAAGCTTTGACTGAGCCTCTCGTAGGGCAGGCGCGGTTTAGCGTTGGGGCTGGCATTGCGGGCCTCATCCATCTCTTCCTGACGGGGGGGGAGGCTGACAATGATTTCACCACGCTGATAACTACGAATGGTGTAGATGCTAAAATCAATGTCCTGGTTGAAAGCCATGGTGAGTCCTTTCGTTTTGGAACCCCATTTTGGGTCATGTTATTCCCGCTTTCAAGGTCATAAACGCGTGGTAATTGACAGGGTTAGTCAGCCTCGGTAATGTTAGCGCCCAGTATACTGGCTCTGCCCGCGGGCGGAGCTTTTGTTATTTCATCAGCAGTGGAAGTACGACCTTGATCGACGATTTTCCAAGAATTAAACGCCTGCCCCCGTACGTGTTCAATATCGTTGGCGATTTGAAGGCGAAGGCCCGCGCCCGTGGGGAGGACATCATCGATTTCGGCATGGGTAATCCGGACCAGCCGACACCACAGCATATCGTCGATAAACTGATTGAGGCGGCGCAACGGGGCGATACTCACCGCTATTCCTTGTCGCGCGGTATCCCGCGCCTGCGTAAGGCAATTTGCGGTTGGTATGAGCGCCGCTTCCAGGTACAGCTCGATCCCGAGAGCGAGGCGATTGTGACCATCGGTTCCAAGGAAGGTCTGGCCCATCTGGCACTGGCCACGGTGGGGCCGGGTGATGCGGTACTGGTGCCGAATCCCGCCTACCCGATCCATCCCTATGGCTTTGTCATCGCCGGGGCGGATATCCGCCATGTGCCGTTGGTGGAAGGCGGTGACTTTTTTGCTGAACTGGAGAAGGCGATCAAGGACTCCTGGCCCAAGCCGAAGATGCTGATATTGAATTTCCCCGGCAATCCGACGGCGCAGTGTGTGGAGCTGTCTTTCTTCGAGAAGGTGGTGGCGATTTGCCGCGAGCACAAGATTTGGGTCATTCATGATCTGGCCTACGCGGATATTGCCTTCGATGGTTACGTGGCGCCTTCGATCATGCAGGTGCCCGGCGCCAAGGACCTGGCGGTGGAGTTCTTCACGCTTTCCAAGAGCTACAATATGCCTGGCTGGCGGGTAGGTTTCATGGTCGGTAACCCCAAGCTGGTGGCGGCGCTGGCACGGATGAAGTCTTATCTGGATTACGGCATGTTCACGCCGGTGCAGGTGGCGGCCATTGCCGCGCTGGAAGGGCCGCAGGACTGTGTCCGCGAGATCAGTAATATGTACCAGGACCGCCGTGATGCGTTGTGCAGTGGCCTGAACTCGATTGGTTGGGACGTGACGCCGCCGAAGGCGACGATGTTCGTCTGGGCGCCGATTCCGGAGCAATACCGTCACCTGGGGTCATTGGAATTTTCCAAGAAGGTGTTGCGTGAGGCCAAGGTGGCGGTGTCACCGGGCGTCGGTTTTGGCAGTTATGGCGATGATCACGTCCGCTTTGGTCTGATCGAAAACGAACACCGTACCCGTCAGGCGGTACGCGGCATCCGCGACATGCTGCGCCGTGACTCGAAAGCGGGTTCGGATGTGTCGGCTAAATAATTTTGAACCACAGAGGCACAGAGAACACAGAGGAATTTATTGATCCGGCATGTAACAGGCTGCGTTGATGCTCTTTCTCCCTGCTAGGGGGGATTGAATTGTAGCTTCTTTGTGCCCTCCGTGCCCCTGTGGTAAAGAACTAATTAAATACAAATAGTTGGGAGAACAATCTTGAAACCGGTTAAAGTTGGATTGCTGGGCCTGGGCACCGTCGGTGGCGGTACGGTCAGTGTATTGAAACGTAACGCCGAGGAAATTCAGCGCCGTGCCGGGCGTGGGATCGAGGTGGTGATTGCTGCCGCCCGCGATCTTAAAAAGGTTCGCAATGTTGACACCGGAAACATCCAACTCACCACTGATACCCTGGCCGTGGTCGATCACCCGGACGTGGAGGTGGTGGTTGAATTGATCGGCGGCACTACGGCGGCCCGCGATCTGGTCATGCGCGCCATCAATAATGGCAAGCATGTGGTCACCGCCAACAAGGCACTGATCGCCCGGCATGGTAATGAGATTTTCGCCGCCGCCCACAAGAAAGGTGTAATGGTCGCGTTTGAAGCGGCCGTCGCGGGTGGGATTCCGATCATCAAAGCCATCCGTGAGGGCTTGGCCGGGAACCGGATTCAATGGCTGGCCGGGATCATCAACGGTACGGGTAATTTTATCCTTACCGAGATGCGCGACAAGGGCCGTGCCTTTGGTGATGTACTGGCTGAGGCGCAACGTTTGGGTTACGCCGAAGCTGATCCGACCTACGACGTCGAAGGTATCGATGCCGCCCACAAACTGACTATTCTGGCCTCGATCGCGTTCGGAATTCCGTTGCAGTTTGAGAAGGTCTACACCGAAGGCATCAGCAAGATTACCCCGGCTGATGTTTCCTATGCGACGGAATTGGGTTACCGGATCAAGCATCTCGGCATCGCCCGCCGTACCGATAATGGCATTGAGCTGCGCGTGCATCCGACCTTGATTCCGCATCGCCGCCTGATCGCTAATGTGGATGGCGTGATGAATGCCGTGCTGGTGAAGGGCGACGCTGTCGGGCCTACCCTTTATTACGGCGCTGGCGCGGGTTCTGAACCGACCGCCTCAGCGGTCGTCGCGGATCTGGTGGATGTCGTGCGCGTGTTAACCGCGGATCCCGAAAACCGGGTGCCGCATCTGGCCTTCCAGCCGGATCAGCTCGCTGACTTGCCGATCCTGTCGATGGATAAGGTGCAGACCGCTTATTATCTACGCCTGCATGCGGCGGATCGTCCGGGCGTGCTGGCCGATGTCACGCGTATCCTTGCCGATATGCAGATCAGCATCGAAGCAATATTGCAGAAAGAACCGGCAGAGGGCGCAAGTGAAGTGCCGATTATCATTCTGACCCACAACATTCGTGAAGAGCAGATGAATCAGGCGATCAAGCGTATTGAAGCGTTGGATACGATCCATGGCAGCGTAATGCGGATTCGTCTTGAGACGCTGGATGCTAATTGATTTTTTGATTTTAAAAATCCAACGCGGACGAGCACAGGGATGTGCGAGGTAGTGCAACGCAGGAGCGGTTGCCGAGGCGCAGAGACGCGGAGAAAAATCAAAAGGAGCATGTTTTAGGCCCTTACTTCTTTTTCTCATCTTATCTCTAGCAGGAAGAGGTTTTTTATTTAGTAACATCTCTGCGCCTCCGCGTCTCTGCGTTGGATTTTTATCGGTTTTGTATTTTTTGCTAATTGTTAAGGAGTCATACCATGCCCTTTCGTTCCCGCTACACCGGCCTGATCGAGAAATACCGTGACCGTTTGCCGGTGCATGACGACACCCGTATCATCAGTCTGGGCGAGGGCAACACGCCGCTGATTCGCTTGAGCAACATCCCGCGCGAATTAGGCAAGGACGTGGACATCTACGTCAAATACGAAGGTTTGAATCCGACCGGCTCATTCAAAGATCGCGGCATGACCATGGCCGTGACCAAAGCCGTGGAAGAAGGCAGCAAGGCTATTATTTGCGCTTCGACGGGTAACACCTCCGCCGCCGCTGCGGCCTACGCATCCCGTGCCGGAATTACCGCGTTTGTGCTGATTCCCGAAGGCAAAATTGCCATGGGTAAGTTGTCGCAGGCGTTAATTCATGGCGCGGTGGTGATCCAGATCAAGGGCAATTTCGATGCCGGAATGCAATTGGTGAAGGACGTCGCCAAGTTGGCGCCGGTCACTATCGTCAACTCGATCAATCCCTATCGTCTGCAAGGACAGAAAACAGCAGCGTTTGAAATTGTCGAGGAGCTGGGTACGGCACCTGATTTTCACTGTCTGCCCGTCGGCAACGCCGGCAATATCTCGGCGCATTGGATGGGCTACAAGGAATATCATGATCACGGCATCGTCAATAATGTGCCGCGCATGGTCGGTTATCAGGCCAGTGGTTCCGCGCCCTTCATGCGCGGCAAGATGGTCGATAATCCCGAGACCATCGCCACCGCGATCCGCATCGGCCACCCGCAAAGCTGGGATATGGCCTGGAAACTGCAAAAAGAATCCAATGGCTGGTTCGACGAATGCACGGATGAAGAGATCCTCGCTGCTCAGCGTCTGCTGGCAGTAAAAGAAGGTGTGTTCTGTGAGCCAGCATCGGCGACGTCACTGGCCGGGGCGTTGCGTGATATCAAGAACGGCAAGATCCCTGCCGGCAGCAAGATTGTCTGTACGCTCACCGGTCATGGCCTCAAGGATCCGGACACCGCGATCAAGCAAGGCAAGTCGCCATTGATCACGGTAGAGGCAACCATGGATGCCGTCAAAAAGGCCATCCTTGATAATATGGCTTCATAACTATTTGTTAATTAAAGAAATAAATTCAATATTCAGGGTATTCTAAATACATGTAAAGATGTTTAACAATTTAGTCGACAAATACTATGTGTGACCAAGTTTGCGGTATTAATGTGAACTGACTCCAACTTAAGAGTCTGTTTTGTAAAAGGCAACCCGATGCGAAAGTGTAGGGGCGCAAAGTTACCGGTCTAAGGGGCGACAAGCCCTATGACAGCGGGACCGCCGAAACAGGATTCATCCTCCTATGGGACGGCTGTGCGTTTTCGTCTCGCCTTCGGCAAATAATAGATCAGGAATCCCGGTACTACAAAGTGCCGGTCTTCGGTATCTGCAAATTGTGCAATGCGGCGAGGTGTATCATGGGTAACAACAATTTTGCTTTAGTCATCGATGATTCTGTTTCCATGCGTCAGTATGTGGCTTCAATCTTGCGTCAAGATGGACGTGTGGGCGAAATAGTTGAAGCCGAAAGCCCCGATCACGCTTTACGGTTATTGCAACAACATGACGGCAATTTGCAATTCATCGTCAGTGACTGGAACATGCCAGGCATGCCGTTGGCGGAGTTTCTCAAGAGCCTTCAATTGCGTCCCAGACTGGCCGGAGCCCCGATTTTTTTGTTAACCGCCGAAAACGAGCAAAAGGCGCGTTCAGTGGCAGACTCAGTAGGTGCCACGGCAGTACTGACCAAACCATTTGATCCGGAGCGATTAATGGTGCTGGCGCTGGCGGCGGTGGGGGTTGTTGAGCGACGTTGCGCTAAACGTATTCTTCCCTTTATCGGATGCGAGGTAGATCTGGGGTTTACAGACACTCAGCTAACTTATGCGGCTGAAATTGTGAATATTTCCGATTCTGGAGTTTTACTGCGTTCGCGAGTCCCCGCACAAGGCGTTGGTTATGTCTACGATATCGCTACATTGGTGTTGCGCCCCGCAACGGGTGAGACGCTCAAGCTGTATGCCCAAATAATACGTATTGAGGGGGAACGCACAGAACCAAAAGAAGATAAGAAAGTGCTGATTGCATTCGAGTTCGGCAGGATAGATGACGGCATGAGAAGGTTGTTTCGCCAATATTTGCAAATGAATGATCCAGAGGCAATGATCCAGAGGCCGTGCCGTCAGTGAAAAATTAATCAGCCTTGAGTACTTCGCATAATATATATTATGTTAAATCGCGTATAAGCCTCCGGCAGGCGAAAATGCAGCATCCCCAGCGGATGTCCACTGTCGTCTCTCACCCCGCATGCTTCAGGACGACCTTTGGTCATTCCTGGTAGCTGGTTGGAAGTTGCGTCATCATCGTGCTGCCAGCCAGCATACGACCATACGACCGCTGGAACTTCCCTGGTCACAAGCGGACAGCATGCAACCGAAGCTTGCAAGTGCCAGGGGGTGTCACTTCGAGGCTGCTGATTTCCCACTTCTCACTCTCGCGTACAAACGCGCGGATTCAAAGCCAAGAAAGCCTGGTTCGGATTGAGGTGAAGATCACGGCGTAATGTCGTGGCGGGTGTTGTCATTAAATTTCCATCTTCTATTCAACAATGAAGCCTTAGGAGCCTATGAAAAATGTCTTATGTTCCTTCTCCCTTCGGGAGAAGGTTAGGATGAGGGGATCAAACACAAGGCGATATTTCATACCAATCCCCTCACACCCTCGGCAACTGCTCCGTGTTGCCCTACCTCGCGCATCCATGCGCTCGCAACCCTCCGGGGGGAGAGGGAGAAGTTTTTCAACAAGCCGTTAGGTATTCTTCTCCATGATATTCGTGGGAATCTGATCAAGGCTAAGTTGATTCTTATCTTCCCAGTATTTTTTCAAACCCTCGGCCCCTTTTTTCTTCGCCCAGTCATTGAGCAAATCACGATCACCTTCATAGGAATAATACGGCACTCCCATGCCACAGGAGGTTTGCACCAGATCGATTGAGAGATCAAAAATCTGTCTGGCGCCGGGTAACGGCACAAATTGTGGGAACAGTCCATCCCACTCGGGATCATTCTTATGGATAACCCTGGCCGTACCATATAACCGGAGAATCAGCGGATCGCCCTCAAATGCACAGAACATGAGCGTCATGCGCGGATGTTGCTGGACGTGCGCCGACGTTTCATTGCCGCTGCCGGTAACATTCAACCACGCCACGCGGTTGTTACCCAACACCCGCAGCGAATCCATCCCTTTTGGTGAGACATTCACCCGGCTGTCTGCTTCAGAAATACGTCGAGCACGTGCCGAGCATTTGCTGCATTTAGTTGTAGCGCGCCGTGCCCTTGTGCGGGGTCTTCGATGCGTTCAATCACGGTGGCGCCCTGCTCCACTAGCCAATCAGCCGTTCGCCTCATGGCTGAGATGCCGTCTCGATCGGGGTTCGGATCGCGTCCGCCAGCGGCAGTTATCCAACGAGTGCCACGTAGCGGATGATCACCAAAGGCCCCCGTGAGAATTGCCCGCGTTGGTGGAAAGTCGGTGGCGACGCCTCCGGAACTGGCGACAATGAGCGAAAAATAGTGCTGGCCTCGGCCAGCATCGATCGCGGCGACGGCGTAAGAATTGGCAGACCCGCGACTGAACCCGTGCAACATGGCCATCCCCGGTTGCACGCCGAGTTTCTGGAGCGCAATGTCAATTTCCCGGTAGATTTGCAAGGGTGCGTAATATGATCGCGGTGTATCGTCGGCACCGATCCACCACTGCACACTGAGTAACCCAACATCGCGATCTTTCAATGTCGGGTACCAGATGGCAAGATCATCCGTGGCAAAGCCACGGGTTCCATGAAGCGAAACAATCCAGCGCTTCGGATTTGTTCCGGGCGCTTTCCACGCCACAACAAAACTCTGGCCATCCGATGTTGGCAGAACATCGGGATTCAATTTGGCGGCCTCTGCAAACCAATGCCCGCTTTGTGCCCGGCGGTATACATCTTCCGATGGACCATGAAGCATTACCTGGCCCGGGGCTGCGAACGCGGGTTGCCAGCACAACATAAGAGCTAGGCAAGTTGTGACAATGGTTCTTATCGATTTTGAGAAAAGTTGAATTGTCATAGTCTTTGTATAGAGGAATGAGATTGTCACCAACATCAGTCAAACGTTTTGCGTAATAACTGGTGGATCAAATAATATGAGTGTCAGCGAATGCCGCTTTATGCCGTCAGCGTTGACGCGATTATTAGGCGCCGTAACCATAACAATCAAGACCGATAACCACTAACAATGGCTGAAACGGTAATGGCTGTCCTTTTTTGATTTTATCCCATTCATTTTGTACAACCACTGAATCTAGTGCGCCCGTAGTAAATGCATTGGTCACAACTGCACCTGTTTGTTCATCCTTAAGTCCTCTAATTTTTTCAATCGGGAGCTTACCCAAATAGAGCTGCCTTTTTACAAATAGACTGACTGTTAATTTGACCTCGACCAAGTCGTGGCGACCATTATCCATAAGGGTTGATTGGTCAAAGAAGATGGGTAGATCATGGTGCTCGCCCGGATCAGTTGGGTACTTTCCAAGGTCCCAGTTTATCCGAGCCGTTTCGATAATCTTGCCAATTGGCTCACCATCCTTGTCGTAAACAGGCAAAGTATAGAAGTCAATAGGCATCGAAAAAGGTTTAGGCGCCGAAACGCTAATTCCGAATGACATGTAAGTGGTTCTGAAGTCACAGAGAACTGGCGCAGCGACAGTGGCCGTCCATTTATGTGGATCGGTATCAATAGGGCTATACAATTCAATCTGAAGTTTCTTTGCACGTTTCTTAGCAGATTTTGTGAAACCATTTGGGCAAACAAGCGCTCCTTTATGCGCGCCAACATCCTGCACTAACCCGTAAAATTCCTCAACTCCCTTTACATCGACAGGTGATGCGTAGTCCTTACAATCAATCACTATGCGCATCATGTATTGGCCTACATTTTGCTCAACCAGGACATCTATCTGGCGTTCTGTTTCGCTTTGAAGTCCTGGCAGCTTTACGTTATGTCTGACAATAGCCCCTGGTGCCAATTGCTTTTGGATCGCTGCCACGAGATGTTCAAGCTGCTCCCACTCAGGTGATTTCTGGTCTGTCGCTTCTGACACGTAGCTCTCCACAAGAACGTCAGCGGCTTTGCATTCTGCCTGTGCCTAACTACTAATATCCGACCTAACAACCGCAAAACAACACGGCCACCTTTTCGTTTTATCCATTTTCTACCACTTATTTCACGCGGTTACAAATTCTTTTGATAAATCCTGTCAGCATGACCGCAGGCGGTCTTAAGGCAGCGATGCACTCCCCCGTCTGGATGGGACACAGAATGGTTTACTTTTTCGACAAGGGGGGCAGCGCTATAACCGCAGCCCGCACCGCATCGGCTGCATCAATGAGATTTTTCAACATCGTTTCATCAGCATCAAAATGCCCTTCATATTCGGCGATATTACGTATCTCGTGCGCTTTGGCGAGCACACGCCAAACGGCGGCGGGCAGTCCAAGTGTATGCGGTAACGCCTGAAACACGAGGTAGCGGCTGTCCGAGCGATAGCCGTGCCAGCGCAATGCCGCTAGCGAAAATGCGTGAGCCGCGTTGTAGGCAAGATCGAATCGGCTCGATAGGGCAAGATTTGTGTTGCGTGCATCTTTCAGCCGTTCACTCCCGGAGGTGACTAATCCTTTGATCTCCGTGGGTGCGCCCGGTTCTGCAACCAGTTTGCCGATTCGGGCAAGATTCCCGAGTTCTTTGGATTTCTCAGCCAAGATCTTCTTCCGTGCCGATGAGGAACACCTTAGGTTGAGCGGCTACCTTTACAACAAAGGAATTGCCGTCTTTCCGCTTCTTTCGCCAATTTGCTGGGGTATAGACCGTCGGATTTACAGTGCGCCCGAGTTTCGTTTCCGCCGACTGTAACACTGTAAACACATCTGCATAGTCCACACTGTTGGAGAGTACGAGCACATCGATGTCACTGGATGCAGTATCGCTGCGCTTAGCCACGGACCCGAACACGAAGGCTGCCGTGATGCGGTCCGCCAGCGGCGCCAGCGCTTCCCGCAACGGTTCGGCCAATCCCACGGTCTTCTGCGCGATGGCGCAAAGTTCGGCATAGATGGGTGAATTTGGATTGGCCTGATAGTGCTTCTGCGTTCCCACGCGCGTGACTGTTACCAAGCCACTGTCAGCTAGCCGTGCCAGTTCGCGCTGAACAGCACCAGAGCCGCCACCGGCTAGCCCGATTAGCTCGGTAGCGAAGAAGCTGCGCTCCGGCTGGCCGAACAAATAGCCCAGCACACGCTGCCGAATAGTCGAAAAAAGAGCGTCTGCCAGACTGGTGCGTTTCAGGATTTTGGAACCCCGGGTTTTAGCTTTTGTGCCCATATTGGGCATATTAATGCCCATTTTGGGAATGTTCAAGATGAGTAGGTTTGTTCACGTCGATATCAACTTCTTTTCATACACCCCACAAATCACCTCCCCATCCCAAACATAAGACAAATGCTTGGTTTGCCGTGGCAGTGTAATCGCCGGTGGTCGCAAGGCAGCGATACACTCTCCGCCTGGATGACGCACGGAGCGGTAGAGGATTCCCCAGGAACGCGTTTCTCGCAGTGAGCCACCGAAGGCTTGGGATGGCAGCCAGTTATCGGGTTGGTGGTAGTGGTCAAAACCTGCGCGGATATCATGCAGCGGTTTTGCGACTTCACCGAGATAAACGCGCAGGTCGATTTCCAGTGGCCCTTCATGGGTGTAGCTGAGCCAGCGAGCGCGGCTATGTTTGGATTCGGCGATGGCGGTATCAAGGTCGAGCCCGGCGTAATAGACACCATAATCGCCGGGAGAAAATCGCGATGGGAGCCCGACATGAGTAAATGCGGCCATGACGACGGTGGCGCCGGTGCCGGTGACGCGATCTTCCGCGGGCACCCGACTGATATCGCCGACTTCGTCGCGCAGGCGATCGTTGGTGAGTGATTCCAAGGCAAACAATGCTTCCCACAGTGATGGATCGACGAGACGTTCGAAGAAATTTACCGGTGGATAAGCGGAGGGAATGATTCGGTAGTGGCGTGTGCCCTCCACTTCAGCGATGGGTGGCGTGGTGTTTGTCATGCGCCGCGCTGGGCGTCGAGATAGCGGCGGACGTCGATGAGATCAGCGACATTGCCGGCGGTGAGTCGTGACAAGGCGGTTTTGCCGCCGAACAACGGCGCGGTGTTGGATTTGTGCACCCATTCATTGGCGGCGCTGGGTGGCAGCAGGATATGCAGCGCTTTATAGATGCCGAGGATGTAGCTGATGCGCTCCAGGGTGTCATGTGAGAGTGATCGCGCGGCCCGTTCTGACTTCCACTTATAAAAGGTGGACTCGGGTGGGTTACCAAGGAGGGTTCGTTCGTCACGGGCGGAGAGTTGCCACTGTTCGCTAATGGCGAAAAAGGCCTGGAGGCCGGCAGTGGCCATTTGTTCGGGGGATACATTGGCGGGCGAGGCTTGGCGGGTAGTCATCGGCCAGTACTCCTATATAGAGAGTTAAATAAATAATACTCTATATAGAAAATAAGGCAAGAGGCTTTATTGAATAACCACAGTTATCTCACATTAACAATAAGTATATTATAAACATAATATTAAGCTCTGTTATTAATGTTAGTTGCACGCGGTATTTAAAGTAATATGTAATGATTTTGTTGTTTTCCCCCTTTCTCAGAAAGCCGGCCGAGCGCTACATAGTTCGTTTCAACAATGTGCGCAGTTGAGATAACGACCGTGTATTGAGGACATCTTTCTTCTCCACCCAACCCCGGCGGGCTTGGCCGATGCCGTGAATGAGGTTGTCAAAATCGCGCGTTGAATGAGCGTCAGAGTTGATACACAGCAATACGCCCTCTTCCTTTGCCATTTGACAATAGGTGTCGATCAGATCGAGGCGTTCGGGTTGGGCGTTGATTTCGAGAAAACAACCACGCTGGTGTGCCTGGCGAATGATGCGAGGCATGTCCACGTCGTAGGGCTCACGTTCTTGCAGCAATCGCCCGCTGGGATGGGCGAGGATGGTGAAGTGCGGCTGATCCATGGCTTTGAGGATGCGTTCTGTCTGTTTTTCACGGCTAAGATTGAACTTGCTGTGGACGGCGCCGATGACGAGATCAAGTTTGGCGAGCACGTGCTCGGGCAGATCGAGGCTACCGTCTTCGAGGATATCCACTTCGATACCTTTGAGTAACGTGATGCCGTGCAGCGTTTCGTTCAGTTGATCGATGGCGTCGATTTGCTGCAACAGCCGCTTTTCGTCGAGACCGTGGGCGACGGTGAGGCGGCGCGAGTGTTCGGTGATCGCCAAATAAGTCCAACCGCGTGCCTTGGCGGCGGCTGCCATTTCACTGAGGCTGTTGTGGCCGTCGGTGGCTTGGGTATGGGCATGGAGATCACCTTTAAGGTCTTCAAGTTCAACTAATTTCGGTAATGTGCCCGCCTCTGCGGCTTCAATCTCGCCGTGATTTTCACGCAGCTCCGGTGCAATCCATGGTAGGCCTACTGCTTTAAACACCGATTCCTCTGTTGCTCCTGCAATTTGCTTGTCATTCTTGAAAATGCCGTATTCGTTGATTTTGAGGCCACGCGCCTGGCCACGGCGACGAATGGCGATGTTGTGCGCTTTGGAACCGGTGAAGTAATGCAGTGCGGCGCCATAACTCGCGTCCGGCACGACACGCACATCCACCTGCAAGCCGCCGCGCAAAATCACAGTGGCACGTGTTTCACCTTTCGCGAGCACATTGGTGACTTCGTCATAGGCGACGAAATGCTCCATCACGGAGCGGCTATGCGCGGCGGTGACGAGGATATCCAGGTCACCGACGGTTTCTTTACAGCGCCGATAACTGCCGGCTGCGATCACGTGTTTGACGCCTTTTGCTTTTTGTAGATATTCCAGTAGCGGCTGCGCATATTGCGCGGCCAACGCCCGCTTGATGCGGGTGGTTTGCTGCACGTGGGTTTCCATTGCTTCGAGGATACGACTTTCAGTTTTTTCACCGAAGCCGGGAAGCTGACGCAGGCGCCCGTCATGCGCAGCGCGAAACAGTTGTTCGGCGGTATGGATATCGAGTTCATGATAGAGGGCGTGGACGCGCTTGGGGCCGAGGCCGGGGATTTTCAACAGCTCTGTTAATCCGGGCGCTGATGCCTTTTGCAGTTTTTCCAGCGCCAGGCAATGGCCGGTTTCGACGATCTCTTTCGATCTTGGCCGCCAGATCCTTGCCGATACCCGGCAACTCGGTCAAATCTTCTCCCCGTTCCACCATGGTCTTCGCCTCCTCCCCTAACCCCTGCAAGGTGCGCGAGGCGTTGCGGTAGGCGCGGATACGAAATGGGTTGGCCTCTTCGATCTCCAGCAAGTCGGCAATTTCATCAAAAATCGCTGCAATATCGGCATTGTGGATGGGCATGGTGATTGCCTCGCTGAATTCCCTTTCCTTCTCACTCATTAATCTAGTTGATGGATTAGCAAATACGCAATAATTGTGATTACAATTATTGATAAATTGACCAGTCTAGGTTACCAAGGAGTGAATGGTTTTATGTCACGATGTCGATGGTTATTGGCAGTTTTCACCGGTTGTCTTTGCATTGTGGCGAGCCAGAACGCGGTTGCCTTCCGTTGCGGCAATGAACTAGTAAGTGAGGGAGACTCAAAGCTGTCGGTGCTCGATAAATGCGGCGAGCCGGCTTTAATTGACCGCTGGCCGGAGGAGATTGTTGATTTTCCCGATACTGATTTTGAACGTCGTGTCAGCCGCATTAATGAGCGCTGGATTTATAATTTTGGCCCTGCCCAATTTCTCCGTATTATCACTTTCAAGGATGGCGAAGTATTCAGCATTGAGAACGGCAGCCGTGGTTTTACTGTGGTGCCGGGAATGCAACACTGCAATTTCGACGTTTTGTCTTTGGGGATCACCATGATCGAACTGGGAGCAAAATGTGGCGAGCCCGACTTGAAAGAGCAGCGTTATGAAACTGTTACAACTAAAATACCCGGGGGTAGACGACAAGTAACAGTCACTGTTGATAAATGGACGTTTAATCTTGGTCCGACTCACTTCATACGGATTCTTACATTTCGTAACGGCGAGCTTGTGGAAATAAAAACGGGTGAGAAAGGGTTTAAGTGAATTTCAGCCTAGGTTTCGCTTTTATCCCCTCACCCCAGCCCTCTCCCTGAGGGAGAGGGAGTGCTCTAACTTACCGTCTCCGCGCTATAGCGCGCCAGCAGTCCGGTGCGGACTGCGTGACGATACGTATGTGAAAAGAACCAGCACGCCAACAGCACATAGAGGATTGTCAGACCAGTCCCCCACAATAACATGGGGGCAGAAAAAGTTCCCTGGCTGACGATGGCACGCATCCCCTCAAACACATATGAGGGTGGCAATAACACAGCGACCATTCGCATCCAGTGCGGAAGTGTTTCCAGTGGATAAAATACACCGGCAAATGGTGAAATCAAGGCAGGCAGCGGCCAAATAAACCATTCGGACGCGGGGCCAAACCTGAGAACTACAGCACTGCTCACGATACCCAGTGCGATACCGCACAGAAACAGGATCAATAAAAACGGAATAATCATCAAGCCAAAAGAAAAATAAGAGAGGCCGAAGATTGTCGTAGTTAAGCTAAGCATTACGACCAGACCGATCGAGCTGGTGGCGATACTGGCGATAACTAATCCGCTTAAATACTCCGAGACTGATAGCGGTGTGGCGAACATATTGAGAAAATTACGAGACCAGACATCTTCAAAGAAGGCCATGGTCACGCCTTGCATGACGCGGATCAAAAAGTCCCATAACAAAACTGCACCCAAGAATAGTGGCACAAAGTTGATGCCAGACGAGGTCACGCTGTTGAGATAGCGCGTGATGAACCCCCACAGCACCATATCAATCGCCACCCAGGCAAATAATGGGAACATTCGTGAAAAGCTGCCTCGTATCAGGTAGATCTGGCGCAGGACGACGGCAGCAATACGGGAACTATTCATTGGCGTTACCTAGCCCAATTGTGAGCGGTTCTCGCGCCACCGCGACAAAAAGTTCTTCCAAACTTTCCTTGCCATGTTCGCGTGGCAGGGTTTTCGGATTCCCCTGAAGCAGGATTTTTCCCTGGGATAGAAACAGCACACGATCACACACATGTTCAACCTCGTACATGTTGTGCGAGGTCCACAGAATACCGCCTGAATCTTGCATGGCCACGTCATGGATTCTTTCGCGTATATCATGGGCCGCGGCAGGATCGAGCGAGGCCGTTGGTTCGTCCAGAAACAATAAGCGTGGCCGGTTGAGCATTGCCTTGGCCAAACCGACGCGCGTTTGTTCACCGGAAGATAATATACCGCATTTAACATTTCTAAAACGTTCAAGCTCGAACTGATTGAGCAGCGTATCTATCCGCTCCGGCAGTTGCTTTACGCCGTAGATCATGCCGAAAACGCGAAGATTCTGATAGACAGTCAAGTTGCCGGGCAGCGGGGCATAAACAGCTGCGAAATTTGTGCATGCCAGTGCTTGCGAGCGATGCGCCGTGATATCCATCCCCTCAATCAAGATAGTTCCGGACGTTGGTTCCAGCACACCCAGTGCCATGTTGATGATGGTGGTTTTGCCAGCCCCATTAGGACCCACGAGTCCTACAATTTCGTTATGGCCAACGTTAAAGGAAACATTATTAACGACGGGTTTGTGGCGGTATGCTTTACACAAATCAGTAACCGACAAAATGGCGCTTGATCGATGCGCGCTGGCAATAGCGGTCGACATTCAAAACCTCAGTTAGCTGCACTATCGATGTTTTTGATACAACCCCACCAATTCGCATTTCATCAGAATGTGGCCTTGCATCGCCTTCTCAATGCTGGCTTTGTTTGCATTAGCTATAATCCCCAGCGTTTTGTCCAAGGCATAGAGTTTGAAAAAGTAGCGATGTTTACCTATTGGCGGAGATGGACCGCTATAGCCCGTACTATGGAAGTCATTCATGCCCTCACGAATACCTGGCGGCAACCGGTCGGCGGCGCCTTCTGCCAAGCCGGACGACGCCGGAGGTATATCGTAAAGAACCCAATGTACCCACGTCCGCCGCGGAGCCGCCGGATCGGGGGCATCCGGATCATCGACGATCAATACCAGACTCTTGGTTTGTGGAGGAATCTCTGACCAAACCAACGGAGGTGACGCATCTTCCCCATCGCAGGTGTATTTGGCTGGAATCATGCCTTGGCCGTTAAACGCGGTTGATTTAATTTGCATCTTTCTCAACTGGTTGCAAAAACATCGCTACTGCATAACATTAATGCAGCAGCGATGCCGGTTAAATGGCTTCTTTTACACACCGTATTACAGGCAGGGATCAGTCACCGGATCGGTAATTGCGCCAAAGGTTTGATTCATCGAATTACCCTGGATAGTTTGGATAATTTGCGTTAACCCAAAAGTAAAGCTAAAGAATTGGCAAAATGTGCTCCCTGACGTATTTTGCGAGATTCTCATATTGCCGTTCGAAAAGCTGAACGAACCGCCGGCAAAACTCTGATTGTTGTTAAAAGTGTTCGTATTGGTGTTGGTATTGCTAAAGGTGTTCGTCTGAGCGACGCTAGTCCCTATAGCTAGCACTGAAATTATGATGCCAAAAACCAGATGCCGTGTCTTCATGACGTTACTCTCCCTGTGATCGTGACGAAGTGGACCTGCAATAAACAGTAAAGGCAATAAATGGCTTTTAGTCAATGTGGGCATGTACAATGTTTTTTGAGGCCCCTGGCTATGGCGCCGGTACTTTCACCTGGCGCATCATCTCTGTCATCTGAGGACTCTGCGTTGAAATCAGAATCAATTGCTTGATGAAATTGATGATTCGCGGATCGTCGATGTCGTTGTGATCCTGAATCAGACTCTTATCGACATAGGTGACGAGAAAGGGATTGCGTCCCGCTGAGTTGGGGGTGCGTTCCAGAATCAGGTCATCGAACACGATTTTGCTGCCGGGCGTATCATGCTGCCAAGCGGCTCCGGCTTCGATGGTCTTCGCGATGCCGCCGTCAACGCCCGATGCCATCACCTGCTCCCGCGTTCTGTCGTCAGCAGGATAAAGTGTGTGAGTGCGGTACGGTTTAAAATGACCCACAGCGGTGGTGTTGGCCTCGCCTTCATCTAAGGTTTCGTTTTGTTTGATGGCGGCATTCCAACGTGTGATGTCACGGTCCTTTTCAAAGAAGGTGGAAAACCAGCGCCCTGCCGGGAAGGCATAGCGTGTGGCGTAGTCGTGCTCCGATGTCAATATCGCCATGACTGGGAGTTGGGTATCAAAGTAAGTACCGCGTTCGGCGGACATGTCGCTTAATGGCGCAAACTGCAAACCTTCAAAAGCTGGGTTAATCAGCACCACGAGATTGCCGAAACCTGCGACATTGCCCTGCACGGTGGCCGGGCCGACGGTGTTCACAAAACCATTTTCGAGGATCTGTGCCAGCGCGGAATTAACGACAGCGCCGCCGAAACTGTGGCCGACAACCACCAGGCGCGTGCCGCTGCTGCCGCCCTGGATGCCATCCTTGTCACGCTTGATGAGATCGAGACGGCTGAGCACTTCTGTAACGCCGACGTAACCGACTTTCAGGGCGGTGTTTTTACGATCCCAGAAGGTGATGTTCTCGATCCAGGGCAGCGTGATGGAACTGCCGCGCCAGCCAAGATAAACACCGGCCACTTGCCGCGCCGGGGCGCCAGTCTTCTGAGCGAATGCCGCTTCCGCTGCGCTTACTTGCGCCAGCACGTTGCGGAAGGTTTCGACATTGCCGTCGTATGGGGCTGCGTTATGTTTCCAGCCATGCACAAACACGACCATCAGCAGGTCTTTCGTGGCAGCCTCTGTGGATAGTTTGTCCACTACGGCTCGCATCTGCTTGCGATCCCACAATTGGCCCTGGTCGTCGAATTCGATGAACCCCAGCAGGTAGCTTGCGCCTTCAGGAGTGGTGATTTGCTGTAAGGCGTGGTTTTCACAGGGTGCCGGGGGTGGAATGGCAGCACTGAAACACACATTGTAATCAGTACGGTATTGCGTGAACGGCGCGCAGCCAGCTAGGCTGAGGATCAAAAAGGCCGCTGCGGTAATTCTGAAAAATTGTCTGATCATGATGTATCCTGTTGTCTTAACTCAGAGAGTTCAATATTTTAAAGTTGTCATATGATGAATGATAGCTGACCTTTTATCTCACCACACGAGGCAACCCATGTATATCGCCATGAACCGTTTCAAAATTGCCCTTGGCTGTGAACAGGATTTTATTAACATCTGGAAGAGTCGAGATACCTATCTGGATACCGTGCCCGGATTTAAATCATTCAACTTGCTCAAAGGTCCAACCATGGACGAATATACATTGTTCGCCTCTCATTCGATCTGGGAAAGCCAGCAGGATTTTGAAAATTGGACCCGTTCAGAGGCCTTCCGCAAGGCGCATGCCAATGCCGGTGGCGCCAGGAAAAACATTTATCTCGGCCCGCCACAGTTTGAAGGATTTGAGGCGGTTGCCTGAAGGATTTGGGGATTATAAGCCGCTCAACGCCTTAATGTGCGCTGTTGCGCTACGCCCCAGCGCGCTCAATGCATATCCGCCCTCCAGCACTGAAATGATGCGACCTTTGCACCACTTTTGCGCCACAGTTTTGAGTTCCTCTGTGACCCAGACATAATCGGCTTCGATCAACGCCAGGCTGGCGATGGTTTCTTCGCGGTGGGCATCGAATCCTGCGGAGATGAATAGTATTTGCGGTTGAAATTTTTCCAACGCGGGTAACCAGTATTTACGCACCGCGGCCCGGAAATCTACACCGTTTGTGCCCGCGGGCAACGGTACGTTGATGATGTGATCGCTACCGCTGTCTGCACCACAATGAGGATAAAACGGATGCTGAAAGGTGGAACACAACATCACTCGGTCATCCTCCGCAAAAATATCTTCAGTACCATTGCCGTGATGAACATCGAAATCGGCGATCGCCACTCGTTCCAGTCCATGAACCGCCAAGGCATGTGCCACGCCCACTGCCACATTATTGAATACGCAAAACCCCATGGCATGATCGCGGGTGGCGTGGTGTCCAGGTGGCCGGATATTGCAGAAGGCATTTTCAGCTTGCCCCGCCATCACCAGATCCGTGCCTAATACCACTGCGCCCGCCGCATGCAGGGCCGCCTCCAGGGTGAATGGATTCATCGCCGTATCCGGGTCGAGCTGGATCAGCCCTTTGCTGGGTGCGGCCGCTTCAATCGCTTCGACATAGTGCAGACTATGGACACGCAATAACTGCTCGCGGCTGGCGCGAGGTGATTCATGATGCTGTAACATGGGATACAGGCCGCTGGCGATCAATCGATCTTCGATGGCCATCAGCCGCGTCGGACATTCCGGATGGTGACTGCCCATATCATGCTTACGGCAGGCGGGATGGGTGATGAAGGCGGTTTGCATGGCGTGCTCCTGTTTTTATTCAGCACAATCTAAACTATAACAAAGCAACGGCACGCAGTCTGTCACAACACGTGATTATGTGGCAGATGCCGGCAATTTCAAAACAGGACTGCTTATGGGGCAACACTACCTCAGGACGAGGTGGTGGTTGATGAAAGATTTAATGGTGTGTGGTTCGTCACGCACACCACCCCGCCGCACCCCTCCTTATGGCCATGAGGAGGGGATAAAGAGTTGTGTTACTGGCCATCTTTAGATGGCTCACGGTGTTAACGCACCTTTGAGGCGCTCACCCAATAAGCCACCGGCTTTACCGGTGGCCATTTAACTTCGATTTCTACGGAGGATTTATGGTCACATCAACTCGGGCATTCTCCATCACTCCCTTTATCATTGGCTTTGCCTTTTTACTGCAATTACTATTCGGTACCAGTGCTCACGCTACTGAAATCACCTCGCAGCAGTTGCTAAAGCTCATGGAAACGAACACTGCACCGATGGTATTGGACGTAAGAAGACCCGATGAATATGTCACTGGCCACGTACCCAAGGCCATCAATATCCCGCACACCGAATTGGAAAAACGCATTGATGAAATACGCGATAACATGGACAAAGAAATTATTGTTTATTGTGAAAGCGGGCGCCGTGCCGGAATCGCCATGGATATTCTCAAACAAGCAGGCTTTACCAAGATATTGCATCTGGAGGGTGATATGAAGGTATGGCGCACACTGGGATTACCTGCTGATAAGGCCGTTAATCCAGTTATGCCTTAAGTATTGGGGCATGGCTAGAGCACGGTCGACGCCCGCATCCGTGGACGCACTAACATGAACAAGAGGTATTCATTATTTGTTAAAGCAATAATTCTCACATTTACCCCTTGATACATATCAGTGGTTCAAGCCTAGCCACTTTATTGGCAAGACCGGCCTGGTCCGCTGCCTCAACTACAGCAGAAACATCTTTGTAGGCACCGGGGGCTTCTTCAGCCACGCCGCGATAACTTGTGCTGCGGATGATGATGCCACGATTGGCCAGTTCATCAATGACCTCTCTACCGCGCCATTGTTTAGTGGCGGCATGACGGCTCATGGCGCGGCCGGCACCGTGACAGGCAGAACTGAAAGAGCGTTGTTCATTATCCTTGGCACCGGCGAGGATGTAGGATGCAGTACCCATCGAGCCGCCAATCAGCACGGGTTGTCCTACCGCGCGAAGTGTCACGGGGATATCGGGATGGCCAGGGCCAAAGGCTCGGGTCGCCCCTTTGCGATGAACATAGACTTTGCGCCGTCGGCCATCAATGACGTGCTCTTCAACTTTGCAGGTGTTGTGGGAAACGTCATATAAAAGATCCATGCTGGACTCGGGTAACAACTGAGCAAAAGCTTTACGGGTGAGATGGGTGAGAATCTGACGGTTGGCCAAGGCGCAATTGATCGCGGCCCGCATGGCACCGAGATACTTCCGTCCCAGTGGTGAGTTGATCGGTGCGCAGGCCAGTTCACGATCCGGCAGCGTTATGCCGTGGTCACTTGCGGTGATCACCATTTCTTTGAGGAACTCGGTACCGATCTGATGCCCGAGACCGCGCGAACCACAGTGAATGCTGACCACAATATCGCCTTCGGCAATGCCAAAGGCGGCGGCAATCTGTGCGTTATAAACTACCTTTACTTCTTGAATCTCCAGATAATGATTACCAGAACCGAGCGTGCCCATCTCATCCTGTTGCCGTTTTTTGGCGTGGGCCGAGACTTGGGCTGGATCGGCACCTTCCATGCAGCCGTGTTCTTCGATGCGATCCAGATCTTCGGCGCGACCATAACCATGTTTCAGTGCCCATTGCGCACCACCGCGCAACATGGCATCCATTTCGTTGCTATTCAGGTGCAGGCGGCCAGTGCTGCCGACGCCGGCGGGGATGGTGACATAGAGATATTCCGCCAACTCTCGTTTTACCGCTTCGATATGGTGACGTTTCAAGCCAGTGCGCAAGGTGCGCACACCGCAGGAGATGTCGAATCCGACTCCACCCGCAGAAACTATTCCACCCTCATCCGGGTCGAAGGCAGCCACGCCGCCGATGGGAAAACCGTAGCCCCAATGAGCATCAGGCATGGCATAAGCAGCCTTGATAATACCGGGTAACATAGCAACGTTGCTGACCTGCTCTGCCACCTTGTCGTCCATGTCGCGAATCAATGCTTCGCTGGCATAAATGATGGCCGGCACTCGCATGTTTCCGGAGGGCGGGATCTCCCATTCATAGGCCGAATGTCTTATAAAGCGGGCGATATCCATGTTGCGATCCTTGCGTTAGGGCCTGTTAACACTAATTAAGCCGCAGCGACGTAGGCGCTTTTTCCGCGATACGGCGTTGCACCTTCGCTTATGTACATCAAGTACACTACACTCGGTGCGCCTTGTCTCGCGGAAAAAGCGCCTACGTCCCTCGGGGTTGCGCCCCAAAAGGCGCCATGCCGCGTTGCTCGTCGTTCATTTGGAGTAACCAAACTTCTCTCCTCGCGCCTTGCCTGGCGCCTTTTGGGGCAGCAACGCTGCGGCTTAATTAGTGTTAACAGGCCCTAAGCATCACACATCCACGACACACTGGGCGATCCAGAGACCATGCTCCTGCTGGTATACCTTTAGTTCAGTATAGGTAGCACCTTTGATTTCGACAGCAGGCTTGTGTCTGCTGACATCCACGGGTTCGCCCCAGGCCTTGGCGCGCAGATGGGTTCCCGTCAATACAACTTCGAACCGGGCAAACAGCATCTTGCGTAGCGCCATTTCGTAGATCAAGGCATTGATCCAATCGGCGAATAACAGTTCTGCATCCGGCGCCTCACACTCAATGTCCACCCGTTCCTGACATGCCACCGCATTTATTTCGGTAATCACGGCCGTCATCGCCAAAGCGGCCTGTTCAAAAGCAGCGGTCAAGGAATCCGCTACGCCACGAATGCCGATATCGGCTTCGTGAGAAAAATGTTCCCAATAGGGAGTGTTCATCATCGTTTATATCATTCTCTGTCTTCGATCCTCTTTAGCCATAGCGCGAAGTTGTTCATAGAGTTTTCGCTCCTTGGTAGAAAGATGTTCCGGGATGTGAACTACGATGCGTAAGTGGAGATCACCTCGGTGAACACTCCCAAATGAGGGCAGCCCCTTGCCCCTCAGCCGCAAAATCGAATCTGATTGCGTGCCCGCCGGAATTGTCACCTCGATATTTCCTTCCAACGTAGGCACGCTAAGTTGGGCGCCAAGCACCGCATCGACAAGTTCAATGGTTTCGCTACGCCAGAGATCGGCATCCACTCGTTCAAAGCGCGGATCCGGCGCGGTGCGAACCACAACAAAAAGATCACCAGGAGGTGCGTTGGCTTCATGTGATGGAAGCCCATGGCCTGAAATTCGTAACGCGGTTCCTTCCTCGATCCCTATCGGAATATTGACCTTCAGCGTTTCTACTCGATCAACTTCGCCGCGTCCTTCGCAATCCTTGCATGGTTTGTCGATGATGGTACCTACACCGCCGCAGACTGAACAGGTCGAGATTTGTTGGAAGTGAATGCCTCCTTTTTCTTGGTGAGCGATGACCTTGCGCCCCGTGCCGTTGCATTCGCTACATGTTCTCGGTGCAGTACCTACCCTGGCCCCTGTACCATGGCATGTCGCGCAAATCACAGGGCGACTGATGCGAACCGTTTCTTCACCGCCATGAAGAACACGTTGCAAAGGAACGTTCAAAAGTACTTCTACATCTTGTCCGCGGCTAGGCGCCGCCCTGGCGCGGCGAAACAGCCGATCGAATAATCCGCCTCCGAAATCAAAGCCAAAACCGAGATCGCCAAAGATGTCGCCGAAGTCGATGCCACCAAACAGGTCTTCAGGCGTAAATCCGGCAACGCCGGCAAAACCCTGCGCATCATAATCGGCCCTCTTTTTTGGATCCGACAAGATGGCATAGGCGGCGGCGATTTCTTTAAAGCGCTCCTCCGCATCTGGCGATTTATTGCGGTCAGGATGATACTTTAACGCGAGTGTACGAAACGCCTCCTTAATGGCCTTGGCATCGGCGTCGCGTGATACGCCGAGCACCTCGTAATAATCGCGTTGCGCGCTCTCCATACATCACTGTTTAAGGTTGGTTAGACGGTTTCTTTGTAATCTGCATCGACTACACGGCCGCGTGAACCGGAACCCGACGGCCGCGCCTGACCACCAGAACCTGTGCCCTGTGAGGCACGTGTCTCCTTATAAACTCCGGCTTGCGGAGTTTGCGCATAAATCGCGACACCGGCTTCTTTCAATACCTTTTTGAGTTGTTCGGCACGCTCTGTGGCAAGCGCCGCATCCTGTTTCACATGTGCTTCTCGCGTTTGACGCAGACTATCTTCAATCCGCTTGCGCATTTCTTCCGCCAATTTGTTACTGAAATCCGCCAGCAGCTTTTCTGCCTGATAGCATACTGCATCTGCCGCATTCAATTTGTCGGCCTTTTTACGCCGCTGTTTATCTTGCTCGGCATATTTTTCTGATTCTTTGATCATGTGTTGTTTTTCATCTTCACTGAGCCTGGTTGAGCCAGTAATAGCAATCGATTGCGATTTTCCTGTAGCTTGATCTTTCGCAGTGACATTGAGGATGCCGTTAGAGTCGATATCAAAGGTCACCTCAATCTTGGGTACGCCACGTGGTGCGGGGACAAGTCCATCAAGATTAAATTCGCCCAGGCTGGTATTGTCGGCCGCCATGGGTCGTTCACCTTGATAAACATGCACCGTGACACTGGGCTGCATATCGGCGGCGGTGGTAAAGATTTCCGAATGTTTCACGGGAATCGGCGTGTTGCGTGCGATCAACGATGTCGCAACACCGCCCAACGTCTCAACACCCAAAGTAAGTGGTGTTACATCCACTAAAACAATATTACCAACCTCGCCACTGAGTACACCCGCCTGAATCGCCGCGCCTTGGGCAACGCATTCCATGGGATCGATGCCGGACTCTGCCTTGCGCTCGAACATCTCTTCGAAAAAAGCACGGACGGCAGGCATCCGTGTCGGCCCGCCGACAAAGACAATGCGATCTATCTCCTTCGGTGTGACACCGGCATCACTCAGCGCCTGCTCTATCGGCCCCCGGCAACGTTCGATCACCGAACGAATGACACGCTCCATATCCGTGCGCGTCAGATCAATATCCAGATGTTGTGGCTCTCCGCTTTTGGCCGTCAGATAAGGAAGGCTGATATGGGTTGTGGTGCTCGTGGAAAGCTCGATTTTGGCGATCTCCGCCGCCTCAAGCAAACGTGCTTCCGCCTTGTGATCGCCACGGATATCGATGCCGGTCTGTTCTTTGAAGCGCTTGACGAGGTAGTCAAAAATATTTTCGTTCATATCGGTGCCACCCAATTGAGTATCACCGCTGGTGGCCTTCACCTCGAACACACCCTTACCAAATTCCATAATCGTGACATCAAGCGTGCCGCCGCCAAAGTCGATGACCACAATGCGCAACTCTTCGCCAAGCCGATCAAGACCATAAGCCAACGATGCCGCAGTCGGTTCATTGACCAAACGTGCGACATCGAGGCCGGCGATGCGACACGCATCCTTGGTTGCATTACGTTGATTATCGTCAAAATAGGCTGGGACGGTGACAACCGCCTTTACCACCGGCTCGCCGAGATAGGCTTCGGCGTCACGTTTTATTTTTTGAAGCAAAAAAGCAGACAGTTGCTCGGGTGAAAACTCGCGGTCACGCAGGCGAATCTTGTCACGCCTGCCCATTTTGCGCTTAAAAGCCGTTACCGTCCCTTCTGGGTTGGCGGCTGCCTGACGCCGCGCCGACTCACCCACCAGGGTTTGGCCATCGGCAGTGATCGCTACATAACTGGGAAAGGCCTTGCCACCAAGGCTGATCCCCTCCGCGCTCGGAATAATAACGGGGCGGCCACCACGCAATACTGCCGCCGCCGAATTGGATGTGCCCAGGTCGATGCCAATGATTGCCATTTCCCCACCTCACGCTGTTGTGCACTGTTTTATGGCCAACATTATTCAATTTAGACTAACGTTTCTGTTTCTTCACGGACAGTGGTTTTCTTCATCCCTGCCTGCCTCTCAGCACTACGCAAATTAAAGCGCTTATCGAGCACACCCAGCTTATCCATGATGCCGGTGTATTCCAGTTCCGACATGGGCAGCATCGCAGCACCAAAAAATCCTTGGCGCCGCATTTCCAGTGCTTTGTCTGCCGTACGGTTACGAACCAGATCCCAGAATGGATGGGCAAAGGCATCAACCGCTTCGGTAAACTTGCCATGATGCATAGCAAAGGCGGCGCAGGTGACCACTGGTGGGCCATCAAAGTAACTAATACCAGTATTGAGTCGCACTGGCATCAAGGGCATCTGATGTGACCCACGCATACAGCCGGCCACCAAGTGACCAATCGCATACGGCGCTAACACCTCACCAGTGGCAGGAAAATTTTTCTGCACGCGCATCAACATCACAGGATCATCCTTGCCGGTGTATTTGCCAGCGATATTATGCAACCGCGAAGTTGATACAGACACCGCCTGTTCACCGGTGTCGCGCGAGTAGATAGACTCGACCACATAACGCTCGGTATCGCGTAACAGCGCGGCGATATCATAGAGCCCTTCAGTGGCATTCAATTCGATTATGCGATCACCCTCGGTACAATTGACATCCATGATTATAAATTTAAAACCTTTGGCCATGCCTGGGGCCAACATCAATCCCGGTGTATTCATCGGATCGGCAAATCCGAGATAGAGCGGCAGATTAAAGGCACCGGGATCGGTCTTGTCCGCTGCAAAAAACAGGAAAGGTTCGTTGGGGCGCTCCTCGAATTCCATCTCGGCTACGGCCGGACCCATGCCTCGCACATTACCGGAAAAGGCGTCTTTCAGAAGATCCTGCCCGGCGCCATAGAGTCCCTGTTGTTTCGCCACCTCCGTTCCGGCAATAAAGGCATCCCAGGCAAGTTTATGGATAGCTTCATCGCCAACGCCACGTTCATGACTCGTGACGATGGCGATATCATCCCCGGTCGAACTGATATAACTATCCAGCAGCAATTTTGTGCCGTGTTTGTAGATGTGATTGCGAACTGATTCCAGCAGCAGCTGCGACGGACAAATATGTCCCCCGATGGAACCGATATCTGCTTTGATAACACTTAGCGTTAATTTCATGGCGAGACCCTCTATTCTTATTCCATATCTTCTTTCATTGCTCCAAGCCAAGTCTTGGTCAGCCCTTTCTTCGTCAATTTCTTTAATGATAGACGATGTTTTAGCATCGGCGTCCCAATTCGACTCACGAGATATCTACCTTTTTGCCAGAAGTCTAAAGAGATTACTTGTGATACATCTGACCGATATAATTCCTATCAATTTCAATAAGATTTACAGAGTGGCATTTTTGTCCCCAACCTTCTCCAAAGACATCTTTAATCCGCGCAATCGCGTAAATATAAATGTCAGTTCTGAGGAAATATGTATCGCCGTTTCAGCAGGTTAGCCAAATAAAACATAGGCGGTATTTTTAAATGATTGTCACCAGCTCAATTTTAATGCAGGCAAGTAGATCACCGCTGCGATTATCCCGGAAAGATGTGACTACCGGCTTATCTGTCCCCAAATCATATGATATTTCTGATGTTTTTCTACGAGGAAGGATTTTATTTGTGACAGACACCTGTCAATATGGAGAGAATCTTCTCTCGGCACATATCCGGTCACGACCGGTCTGTTTTGCGAGGTATAGCGCTTGATCGGTGGTCCGCAATAGGTGTTCCGGGGTATCGTTACAATCAGTAGTACTGGCGATGAGCAGGACACCCACTCGAGGCCCTCATCCTCGATGGGCAAACTCTGTCCGGCACGGATATCCGGCTCACCCTCAATAGAGCACTTGTAATAGCTGGCTCATGGTTTTGTGTCCTCCACGTTCAAAATCCTTCTGATAGTACCCAACAACTGTGCATTGCTGGTCATGGATTTGATCAGGGCTGCTGCCACCTGATCGGTGATATTACGATCAGGTATCTGCGCCGAGAAGATCAATACTGGACAACGCCCCTTCAGCTCGGCCAGCAGTTCAAGTCCTGAGCCGTCCACGAGGGCCAAGTCAAGGATGACCAAATCAAAATTTTGATCAGCCAATTGTTGGCGCGCATTCTGCAAGCTATTCACATATGTCATATCAGCCACGCCATCAAGCAGCACTTGGACGATTTGCACAATGTCGGAGTCATCTTCTACGTGCAGGATATGTGGCCGCTTGGTACGACTCAGTGCATCCTGCAGCGCCTGCGCCAGGCGTTGCTTCCCTATTGGTTTCTGAATCCAATCTACTACGGTAAGCGCATCGCCGCTGAAGGCGACACGTCCCTCTTGAGCACGACCTGAGACCACAATAACCGGCAGTTTTGCGGTAGTCACATTTGCACGCAATTCCTGTAAAAATACCAGACCATCGGCATCAGGCAGAGTCAGGTCAAGTAGCATCAAGCGATAGGCATGTTTGGCCAGTAATGATCTTGCACCGGCAGCAGAGGCGGCGATATCACAGACCACGCCTTCTTGTTGCACCATGTCGGCTAGAATATGAGCCACATCCGGGCTGTCTTCGCAAATTAGCGCACGTCCTTCAGTGGAGCCTTTCTCTATTGTTTCTACCACGTCACGCAAAGCCGGAAGATCAAAAAAGAAAACAGTGCCCACGCCAACTGCGGTCGTGTAGTCAATCTTGCCTTCATGGCGCTCGATAATAGCTTTAGTAATACTCAAGCCGAGGCCAGTACCGCCTTTTTCCCGGGTATCAGAGCTATCGGCCTGGGCAAAGCGCTGGAAGATCCGGCTGCGAAACACCTCTGGTATTCCTGGCCCACGATCCTTCACTTCCACCCGAAAACCATCGGCATACGCAAATACTGAAACAACAACTTCACCGTTCTGAGAGGAATATTTCACTGCGTTCGAAATTAGATTAGCAAATACTTGTAATAGTCTATATTCGTCAGCCCATATTGGTGTAAATGTGATGTCATGATCGAGTATGAGCCGCACCTGGTGTTTGCGAGCGAAACCTTCATTGTCTTCCAACGCACGTCTGGCCAAGGCGACCAGATCTACCATTTTGAAATCAAACGCGAGACGACCTGCCTCAATTTTTTCCAGGTCAAGAATATCATTGATCAACAGGGTCAACCGTTCACTGTTGCGCTCAGCCATCTCCAGCATATGCAATGCTTTTTCTGGTAACTGCGCGGCAAACATACCTAACACGAGCCCCAAAGCCCCTTTTATTGAAGTCAGGGGTGTGCGCAATTCATGACTAACAGTAGAGATAAATTCACTTTGTATCCGTTCTGTTTTCTTACGTTCTGTGATGTCACTCCCTACACCAAGAAAACCGATAATATTTCCTTCCGCCCCCCAGACCGCAGTGATAGACAGCAATACGGGAAAGCGTGATCTATCCTTGCGAATATAGGTCCACTCTCTCTCATCAGGTATGCCTAAGCGTGCCTTAGTCACGAAGGCCTCGAATCCTGGCTCGATGGTTCTACCCAGTTCAACAGAAAGTTCTTTAGCTCGTATAACAATCTCGTCAATATCATGAATAATTGCTGGTGAACATCGACCCACCATCTCTTCAGCCGAATAACCCAGCATGCGTTCAGCGCAGCGATTAAAACTCTGAATAGTGCCATTGGAATCAGTCGAGATAATGGTGAAGTTGGCGCTATCCAAAAGAGCCTGGCGTAACGCGGTAATATTCAACAACATCTCTTCTGACCGCTTGCGCTCGGTGATGTCACGTATGATCCCGGTAAACATGCGTTCGCCAGCCACTTCCATTTCACTGACCGCCAGCTCCATGGGAAAGGTAGAGCCGTCCTTGCGTTTGCCCGTGACTTCACGGCCGATGCCAATGACTTTTTTGATGCCGGTAGTGAGATAGTT